>JAIKZT010000237.1 GCA_024682015.1 Clostridia bacterium | reverse complement strand
CAAAAAGGCCAGATAGGATGGACAGTCGTCCTCCAGCAGCGCAAAGCATTCCTTGCCCAAAAGCCGGAGCGACCGGCATAAAGCGCAGACAGAGCCCGCCGCATCGCCGTCCATGTTGGCATGGGTCAGCAGCAGGATGCGGCGGGCTTCGCCTATCAGTTGTATGATATCTTTCCAGTTATGCATCAATCGTCGAAATAGTCCTCGTCTTCGAAGGACTTCGCAGCCTTCTCCTCGGGAAGGCCATAGTCGTAATCGTCCGCCGGAATCTCGATCTTGTCGAGGATCGCGTCCATCTTCGCTCCGTAATCCAGGCTCTCATCGAACCGGAAGACGAGCTCGGGCACGTGCCGCGCCTTGATGCGCTTGCCCAGCTCCGTGCGGATGTGACCCTTGGAGCGGTCAAACGCGGCGAGGATCTCCTTCTTGCGCTCCGGGGAAACGCCCCCGGCCGCGCCGAAATCCAAAGCGGTGATGTAGACGTAGGCGTAGCTGCCGTCGTTCGTGACATCGGCCGCGTTCACGCTGATCATGGAGCCCGAGAAGCCGGGATCCTTCAGCTGGCCGCGCATCAGCAGGTCGCTGAGGATCTTGCGGATCTCCTCGCCCATCCGCTCGGGTCTGTGAGACTTGCCCATTATCTCTCCACCTCTTGCATGACGAAGGCTTCGATGATGTCGCCTTCCTTGATGTCGTTATACTTTTCGATGCCGATGCCGCATTCGTAGCCGCTGGCCACTTCCTTCGCGTCGTCCTTGAAGCGCTTCAGCGAGGAAATGACGCCTTCGTGCACCACGATGCCGTCGCGCACCAGGCGGACCTTGGCGTTTCTCGTGACCTTGCCTTCCATGACGTAGGCGCCTGCGACGGTTCCCACGCCTGGGACCTTGAAGGTGTTGCGCACTTCGACCTTGCCCAGGATGACTTCCTTGAACACAGGTTCGAGCATGCCCTTCATGGCCGCCTCGATGTCGTCGATGATCTCGTAGATGATGCGGTACGTGCGGATCTCCACGCCGTCCTGATCGGCCATGGCCTGGACCGCGGAGCTGGGCCGCACGTTGAAGCCGATGATGACGGCGTCCGAAGTGCTGGCCAGCATGACGTCGGATTCCGTGATGGTACCGACGCCCGTGTGGATGATCTTTACGCGCACGTTTTCGTTATGCAGTTTTTCCAGCGAAGCTTCCAGCGCTCCGACGGAACCCTGCACGTCCGCCTTGATGATGAGGTTGAGGTCGCGGACTTCGCCTTCCTGCAGCGTGGCGAACAGCTGTTCCAGGCTCGTGCTGGAGTTCTTGGCCAGTGTCTCCTCGCGCAGCTTTTCCTTGCGGCGCGCGGCGATGTCTCTGGCGATGCGCTCCTCGCGGACCGCGTAGAACTCGTCGCCTGCTTCGGGCACTTCCGTAAGGCCGGTGATCTCCACGGCTCTGGAGGGACCCGCCTTGCGGATCTGGTTGCCTTTCCAGTCCGTCATGACGCGCACGCGGCCGGAAGCGGTGCCGACGACCAGCGCCTGGCCGGCCTGCAGCGTGCCGTTCGTGACGAGCAACGTCGCGACGGGACCTCTGGCCTTGTCGAGCCGCGCTTCGATGACGGTGCCCATGGCCAGCCTGTCCGGATTGGCCCGCAGTTCGAGCATTTCCGCCTGCAGCAGGATCATCTCCAGCAGGTTCTTGATGCCTTCGCCGGTCTTCGCGGATACGGGAACGGAGATGGTGCTGCCGCCCCAGTCCTCGACGAGGACGCTCTGGTCGGCCAGTTCCTTCTTGACCCGGTCGGGATTCGCGCCGGGCTTGTCCATCTTGTTGATCGCAACGATGATGGGAACGCCCGCCGCCTTCGCATGGCTGATGGACTCGATGGTCTGCGGCATGACGCCGTCGTCCGCAGCGACCACGAGAACGGCGATGTCCGTAACGTGGGCGCCTCTGGCGCGCATGGCGGTAAAGGCTTCGTGACCCGGCGTATCGAGGAACACGATCTTCTGCCCGTTGATCTCGATCTCGGAAGCGCCGATGTGCTGCGTGATGCCGCCGGCCTCGCCTGCCGTAACGTTCGTGTTGCGGATGGCGTCGAGCAGCGAGGTCTTGCCGTGGTCGACGTGTCCCATGACGGTGATGATGGGCGGACGGGGCATGAGTTCGGATTCCGCGTCTTCGTGCAGATCCAGCCCTTCTTCCTCGGTGATCTCCTCGGCCTTGTTGATGACGACGGTCTTACCGAGCTCCATGCCCAGCAGCACGGCGGTCTCTTCGTCCAGGTTCTGGTTGATGTTCGCCATGATGCCCATCTTCATGAGGGCCATGATGGCGTCGGACATGGACACTTCGAGCTGCTCGCAGAAGCCGCCCACGGTGATGGGTACGTCGATGATGACGCCGCCCGTCGCCTGAGCTTCGATCTCGGCCGCGCTCTCCTGAACTTCCTCCACCTTCTCCTTGTACTTGGAGTGCTTCTTCTTGGCGGATTTCGTCAGATCGGTGAGCTGTTCCTCGAACTTGTCGCGGACGTCCTTGTCCTTCTTGTTGCGGCGGCGCGTATCTCCGCCGGCCGGCGCGGTATAAGCGACGACCTTCTCGCGGCCGCCTTCGTTCGTCTTCTTTCCGCCGAAGTCCTTCTTGCGCGGAGAGGAAGTCTCGGGCTTGCCGCCCTGCTTGCCCTTGTATTCCTTGGGCTTGCGGTCCGCGTTCGCCTTGGCCTTGTCGTCCTTTTTGCCCTTGCTCTGCGCGGTGCGCGCGGGCTTGGGTTCGGGCTTGGGCTCGTCGGCAGCCCTGCGGATGATCTTCACGCCGATGTTGGGAACGTAGTCGATCTTTTGCTCTTCCTTCTTCGGTTCGTCCTTCTTCGGCTCTTCCTTTTTCGGCGCTTCTTTTTTCTCTTCCTTGGCGGGCTTGGCAGGCGCTTCGGTCTTTTTCTCCTCCGCAGCGGGCTTCTTCGAAGCGGGTTCTTCTTCCGCCGCCTTCGGCGCCTTCTCTTCGGCCTCGGGCTTTTCCGCCGTTTCCTTCTTCGGAGCCGTCTCCTCCGCAGGCGTTTCCGCCTTTGTCTCTTCAGCCTTCTCCGGCGTTTCCGCAGGTTCCGCCTTCTTGATGATCTTCACGCCGATGGGAGGATCCATGTACATCTCGGGTTCCTTCTTTTCGGGTTTGACGGTCTCGCTGACGGGAGGCGCGGCCTTTTCGGGAGACTTCGTTTCGATGGTCTCGGGCATCTGCACGACGGGTTCGACGGGTTTATCCTCTTCCTTCTTCTCCACGTTCTGAGGAACGTCTGCCTTCTTCTGCGGCACGGCGTTCTTGGGCATGGGCTTTCCGAAGGGGAAAGCCTTGCCGGCGGACGGCGTTCTGGGAACGGGTTTTCCGGGAGGCGGCGTCAAAGGTCTCGCGGTTTCAGCGGGTTTTGCGGGACGTGCGGAAGCAGCGGCAGACTTCGTTCTCTTCGCCTGCTGCGCTTCGATGATCGCTTTGTCCACCGCGCGGATCTGCACCTTGGATGCGTTGTGATCCTGCGTGTTCGCATTCTTCTTGGACTGCGCTTTTACAACTTTGGTTTCTGTATCGGCCATTCAAACACCTCCCGTGTTTATTCGCTGAGTGCGGCGATCTCTTCCGCGACGCGCTGCGCTTCCTGCCGGCTTACGTCCTTCTTCAGATTGCGTCCGAAGGCGTTCTTCTTCAGCGCCAGCTGCACGCAGGCCTCATTCCTGCAGAGGTAGCATCCCCTGCCCGGCATCTTGCCGCTTTGGTCTATCTGTAAGCCCTCGGGGCCGATCGTGACGCGCAGGAGCTCTCCTTTCGGTTTGCTCTGCATGCATCCGACGCAGCGCCGCATGGGCACTTTCTTCTCGATCATGGGTGACCCCGCCATCAGTTGAGCGCCTCTTCGATGATCTCGATCATCCGGGCGTTCGTCTCCTTGGGATCCATCTCGATGCCGCGGCTTTCGGCGAACTCGATGAGTTCAGCCTTCTTCAGCTTCTTCAGGTTCGGCATGCCGTCTTCCTCGGCGGGAAGCTCTTCCGCGGGCATTTCCGGGGTCTCTTCCGCAGGTTCCTCTTCATAGACCTCTTCGGGTTCCTCAGCCTTCTCCTCCGCGGCTCTCGCCATGGCTTCCAGCGTCGGCTGATACTGGGAGTGGCTCTTGATGTCGATCTTCCAGCCGCAGAGCTTTGCGGCGAGGCGGACGTTCTGGCCTTCCTTGCCGATCGCCAGGGAGAGCTGATAATCGGGAACAACGACCGTGGCAGACTTGCCGCCCTCGTCGATGAGGACCATCTCGACCTTTGCGGGAGACAGCGCGCTCGAGATGAGCTTGCCGGGGTCCTCGCTCCAGTTGATGATGTCGATCTTTTCGCCTGCCAGCTCGTCTACGACGGCCTGCACGCGGTTGCCCTTCGTGCCGACGCAGCTGCCGACCGGGTCAACGTTCTCGTCGTACGTGCAGACGGAGATCTTCGTGCGGGAACCGGCTTCTCGGGCCACGTTCTTGATTTCGACGACGCCTTCCTGGATCTCGGGCACTTCCAGCTCGAACAGCTTCTTGACGAGGCCGGGGTGCGTGCGGGACAGGAACACCTGGGGGCCCTTCGTGGTCTTCTTCACGTCCATGACGTAGACCTTCAGGCGCTCGTTCACGCGGTAGCGCTCGCCGGGGATCTGCTCGTTCGCCGTGAGGATGCCTTCCGCGCGTCCCATGCTGACGTATACGGTGTCGCCGCTGATGCGCTGCACGATGCCCGTAACGACTTCCGCCTGGCGGGAGATGTAATCGTCGTAGATCATGCCTCTCTCGCGCTCGCGGATGCGCTGCACGACGACCTGCTTGGCGGTCTGGGCGGCGATGCGGCCGAAATCTCTGGGGGTAACCTGGTACTCGATGACGTCGCCGATCTCGTACGCGGGGTCGATCTCCTGCGCCTCCTCCAGCGTCGCCTGGGAGAACGGATCTTCGACCTCTTCCACGATGTCGCGGCGCATGAACACGTCGATGTCGCCGGTCTCGCGGTCGATGTTCACGCGCACGTTCTGGGACGTGCCGTAGTTCTTTTTATATGCCGAAACCAGTGCGCTTTCGATGTCTTCGATGAGAAGTTCCTTGGGGATGCCCTTCTCTCTTTCCAGCGCCTCGATGGCTTCGATGAATTCCATGTTCATTTTCGCAAGTTCCTCCTTAAAATATGACCGCCAGGGAGATCTTCGCCGCATCGCTTTTCGCAACGGTCAGCGTCTTTCCCTTTTCGTCGGTAATGGTGACCTTCCCGTCTTCGTATCCGGTAAGGGCGCCCGTATAAAACTTTGAGCCTTCCAGCGGCTTATAGAGCCTGATCTCGATCTGCTCTCCCAGGAAGCGTTCGAAGTCCTTGTCCTTGACGAGGGGCCTGTCCAGGCCCGGGGAAGAGACTTCCAGATAGTAGTTCTGCTTGATGGGATCCGCTTCGTCCAGCTTGTCGCTCAGATAGCGGCTGATCTTTTCGCAGTCGTCCGTCCCCATGGTGCCGTAAGCGCCGTTTTCGAGTTTGTCCACGTAGACGCGCAGGTACCAGTCGGCGCCTTCCTTGAGGAATTCGGTCCGGGAAAGCTCGTAATGGGCGGCTTCCTCGTACTCGTCCATCCAGGCTGCGATCAGTTCTTCGATGCTCTTCTTTGCCACTGTCCAACTCCTAAAAACAGAAGAGTGGGCCTTCCCACTCTTCAGAAATAACGTATACCATAACTAATATACCATGGTTTACAGATATTGCAACTGTTTTTTTAAATTAGATTCCCAAAACCGTCAAAAGGACCCTCTAAGGCACTTCAAACTCCTCGCATAGCGGCACGAAACTGTTGGTAACGTAGAATCCGGTGATGTCCTCGTCCTTTCCGGGAACTTCCACGGTGCCGGAGTGCGTGCAGGCCAGACCGATAAACCGGCCGTCTTCGTCGTATGCGGCGAAGATCGCGATGCTGCTGCGCAACTGATCGCCCCGCGGCGAGAACATGACCTTCCTTTCGGAGCGCTTTACGGTAAACAGCGGTTCATCCTCAGCAGGCAGCGGCATGCGCAGTTCGTAGTACCCGTTCCAGTTCGTCATCACGTCCATCGCATACAGGACGAGCTCCTTTCCGTCCGTCAGCCCGTACAGGTCCATGAAATACAGCGGGTCACCGGATTCATCGTCCGCCGGCCTCTCGCACGCGACCGTCATCCATTCGGATCCGTCGTAGTACAGGACCGTACCCTGATCCCCGCACGCGAAGACAAGATGATCGTTCAGGCCCCAGACTGCCTGCAGGTTGAACGTGCCGAGCATCCAGCTGTCCGTCACTTCGCCCTTTTCGACCCGCAGGATGACCCCGCTGTCGCCTGTTACATAGGCTCCGCCGGCGCCGTCCGCCCAGACCGCGTTCAGGCAGACGCAGTACGGCGTCTCCACCTGCGTCCATGCCTTGCCGTCGTAATGGACGAGCATGCCCCGGTCGCCGCCCGCGTAGATGTCCTTCGCGGAATTGCCGTCGATGCAGTGGAAGTCCAGGCTGCCCTCATCCGCCGTATACACGCACGACGTCTTCTTTGTCTGGGTGTCCTTGCGCCAGATCTTCCCTTCCGCCGTGCAGACGTACACGCTTCCGGCGTCCGCCACGTAAACGTCCGTCGCAGGAATGCTTCCTACCGCGTCGTAGTGCTCATCCAGGTTGAAGCTGCTGCCATCGCCGCTGCTCAGGCCGAGCGTCGTTCCCACGAGACCGCTCCATCCGCAGATGGCGACGGTCCCGCCGGCCTCGTCCATACCGAAGTAATTGCCGTCGCACGCAGTGCCCGGGATCTTCGTCCAGTCCGTATCGAACGTCCGCTTATACAGCGCGCCGAAGCTGGCGTAAGCCGTCTGCCCGTCGCTGGCCGTAAGGTAAGGCGTGCCGTACGTACCGGGATCTTCCACGCACCTCATGGCAAGGCCGGAGCTTCGCAGCTCGCGCGAAGACATGATCACCGGCAGACCGTTCAGCAGGCACCAGCGCTGCGTCTGGGTATCGCCTCCGGCAGCTTCGATCCACACGCAGAGAATGTGGCCGTCTCCGTCCAGCGCGAAGCGGTTGTGGTACTGGTGCCACCATTCGGTCGCGATGCCGGCAGTGACGCTGACCGGTTTAAGCGTCTTCGCGTCGAGCCTGCGCATGTAGCAGTCGACGTGGCGGAAGTCCGGCTTGTCCTGGTTGGAGTAATACCGATCGGTGCGGCTCTGGCTCCAGGTGATCAGCCAGCACTTGCCGTCCCACTCGATCTGTCCTGCCGTGCATCCGTTTCCGTCAGCGGTCAGAACGCTGTTTCCTGCATTGCCTTTCGCGTCGACGAGAGACGTCATGATGCCGCCGCCGTTGACGTGGCTCAGCACGCAGAAGTTCCTGCCGTCCGAAGCCGTCCGGGGCTGATCGAGATCGCAGTAATCGGCGGACATGATCTCGAACGATTCCGGAGTATCCTTCGTTTCGGTCGTCAGGATGGCGCCGCGGATCGTGCTGCCGGCGTCCCACGCGGCGAGGAACACGCCGCTTTCCGGCGCATACGCGATGGACGGATAGATGGCGAATGACCCGCCGTATTCGTCCCATTCATCTTTATAGACCTGGTAAGACGTTGCCAGCTTGAGGTCCGAATACCGGATGAGCCCGGCAAAGCACTTCGTCTGTTCGTTGCGCCATACCAGCATGATGCCGTCTTTGCAGGCGGCCATGGCGGGCTTGCGCGGCCAGACGTTGCTCGCCACGATGACGTCGTTCGTGATCATCTTTCTGCCGTAAGCCGTCGTGCACAGGTACTGCACGCCGCAGGTATCGTCATCGGCCTTGTCCATGGCTACGTACCCGACGTAGACGACGCCGTCCCAGACGCAGGCGGACGGCTGCGACAGATTGCCCTTCGTTTCGCTCAGATCCGCGAGCGTTTCGCTGTACAGCAGTTCACCTTCAGGTGAGAACCAGAAGCTCTTCACCTTGCGGTCTGCCGTCGTCTGGCAGACGAAGAAGTGTTCGCCGTCCCAGACGACGCAATGTTCGCCTGCCACGGGAGAACCGGACGTGGCTATGAAATACGGATCCAGTACGCCGGAAGCGATGGAAGTCTGCGGCGCGTACGCCCTGTTCAGCGTAGGCCGGCCGCTCTTCTCGCAGCCCCAGCGCATCAGGCTGTTTGCTTTCGCGTACGCGTCGAGCTTCTCGGCCATCTCCTGGCCCGCGGACGTCGTCCATGTCCGGCCATCCGTGTCGAGCAGGCAGTTTTCGGCCGCCAATAAAGCCTCCGTGCCTGCATCAGGGCTCGCATTGCCGTGGATGGCGCAGTTCGTAAGGGAGACCGCGGCAGTGCCGGTGCCTTCCGCAGAGATCGCTCCGATGCTGCAGGATGCGGCCGAAGATCCATTCTTTGACGAAGCGGCTGCGTCCGCATAGGTCTCACAGTCGATGGCATCGACCTGCACGTCGAGGTTCGTATCGGCGGTGATCCGGCCGATGAGCCCGCCCGCATATGCGCATCCGTCAGCGGATGCGGAAACGCTCTTTGCTTCCGAGAAGCACTTGTCCAGACGGATGTCATAGTTTTTGCCGTCCGTTTCTTCGCAGCGAAGTTCGCCGATCAGGCCACCGGCGACTGCAGCGGTCTTCGAACTGCCCGCGATCGTAACGGAGCCGCAGTTTCTGCAGCCGGTCACAGCGTATTCGTGCGCGGACACGATGGCCGCAATTCCTCCGGCACAAACGTCCTGCAGGGACTCTTTTGAGAAAGATCCACCGGTTTTAGACGCAGTCACCGTGATTGTTCCATAGTTAACGCAGTCTTCGATGCGGCCAGCCGCGCCTTCCACGCGGCTGACGATGCCGCCGCAGGTGCCCGCAGCGATCACGTCTGCGTAATTGACGCAGCTGCGTACGCGCTGTCCTTCGAACGGCGCGCAGCACGATGCGGTCTCACCCCACCAGGAGGCGTCGTCTGTGATGCCCGCATAGTTTACGCAGTTTTCGATCTCCTCCGCGGCAAACGCATACGCGCCCGGCACGTCGCCATCGTGCCAGCAGTTCTCGATACGCTCGGCCCTCAGCCGTCCGCCGATCATGCCCAGGTTCTTCACCGTGCCGCCGCCCGCGATGTCCACGCCGCGCAGGCAGAAACCGTTGCCGTTGAAGCTCGTTCCTGCTTCGACGGTGATCATGCCGGAAGCCTCTTTATCCTTTGCGGAAGGATCCCATCCTTCCGCCGTGAGGTCGCGCATCAGGATGAAACTGCCGCCGGATGCGCCGATCGCCTGCAGGTCAGACAGGCTCGTGACCGGGATCCAGCCGTTGGGCGCTTGTTCTATCGTTTCCACGCTGCTGGGGAAACGCTGTACGGAAGGCGTCTGCGCGTAAAGGTCGGACGGGTTGGGAAGACTGCCGATATTGACATCCTCGCCAAACGACTGGCTGTAGCACCATTCGAAGACCACATCCCCGTATTCATCCCATCCTATGAAGGGATGTCCTTCGTTCACCTTGTCCTCGTATTCGCCGGAATAGACGCAGCTGTGCGCGTACGGCACGCAGGAAGACAGAAATCCCGTTACGCCTTCTCCCCGGCAGAATGCGCCGACGAGCTGACCGACACGGCAGGCACTGCTTTTCTGCACAAAGATGCCCGTGCCGCTGTCTGCGCTGTCGAGTTCGATCTTCGCTGTTCCGGCATCGGCTTTCAGCAGGCCGATCAGACCGCCGGCGAAGGTGTACGGCGTCTCCTCACCGAGTCTCTTTTCCTGAGCATCCACCGTGATGCTCCCGTAGTATCTGCCGTAGGTATTCCGGTTGGAAAACGTGGCGAACGTTCCTCCGCCGCTGGCCTCTGCGAGCCCGGCCATCCCGCCGTAGCATCCGTATCGGTCTGATGCGGCCGAGATCTTCATTTCGGTCCCACAGCCGTCGATCAGGAAATGCCCTTCTCCGCGCAGCACGCCGATCAGTCCGCCCGCCTGCACGAAGTCTGACAGGTGTCCGCTGCCGTCGCCGCAGTTCGAGACGCAGAGCGCGGCTCCTTCGCCGGAATACGTGCCGATCGTTTCCGCAAGGCCGATCAGGCCTCCGCCGCAGCGTTCGGCCGCAGCCCCGGTGACCGCGCCGGAGGGCTTCCAGTCGATCTCCGCATAGAATGAACATCTTTCGATCTGAGCCTTCGTATCGGCTGCGGGATTGCCGTTCTGGGAGACACCCACATATCCCGCGATGCCGCCTGCATAGCGCATGCAGCCGCAAACGGTGACGTTAGCGTAACAGTCACGGATGACGATCTCCGAACGTCCGCCGCGGCCGTCCTGCGCGCTTTCCGCATATCCGATGAGCCCGCCGGCAGCGTTGACCGGTTCCTTGACGGTGCCCGGCAACGAAACGGTTATCGTGCCACTGAAACTGCAATTCGTAAGCCACACGCCGGTCTGTTCGCCGTACTGGCTTTCAGATTCTGCCCGCGCGATGATTCCGCCGGCGTCCTGCCCGTCCTTGCTGTCGATCTCACCCTGCACGGACAGATCCCAGATCTCCGCATAGCTGACGGTGCCGAACAGGCCGCCGGTTCCGTTAAGGCCGGAAATGGTGTGGTTATTGCCGTTGAAACGGATGCACAGCGCATGGTGCGAACCGCCCGCGGGACAGTTGATGGGCTCCCACCCTTCCCATTCGGACAGGTCGATGTCCTCTTCGAGGATGTAGTAGCCGAAGTTGCCGTTCCGTATGGCGTTCAGCTCTTCTGCGGTCCTGATGGGCGTCGGCTCTTCCGGGAACACGATGATCTCCGGAAGCTTTGCGTATACTGAAAAAGCAGAGACTGAAAGCAACACAGCCATTGCGATGATGAAGATCAGTATTTTACGTATCATGTCTCTGCCTCCCATATTTACTAACAGTAACATGCCTTCGGGATCCTGTCCGCAGCGGCCCTCATGTCCTTCGATGCCCGCCCCGGACGCGAACGCCTCTGACCGCGCTTCTTGGCATGAACCTCTCTGCGGCCGCCCCTACGGCAAATGGTTTATAAGGTCCCTGAGCTTGTCGAAGGGACGCGCTGCAAGTTATTTTTATAGGCTTTGTAAGCCGTCGGTATCGAATACGCCTTCTCGATTTCGGAATTTGTTGTCCATGTAAATAAAGACGACTGCGTTTTGCATGCAATGCGGTATCCCTTCATCCTCCACTCGACGTGGGTGAAGAGATGCTTCGAAGCGGGCAGTGGCTCGATCGAAACGGGTCCGAGCCCCCGCGAAGAAGCCCAGGCAATGGCATCCTGTTCGGAAAGGTGTCCTTCCGCCGAAGGAAACTCCCACAATCCTGCGAGCAGTCCCTTTGCCGGCCTCTTCCTGAGCGCATATCTGCTGCCGCAGGCAAGCAGGAAGACCGTCTTTTCTTCGATCCGCCGCTCCTTTTTCGCGCTTCGCACGGGGAAATCGGTTTCCCGTCCGGACGCGTGCGCGCCGCACAGGTCCGCGCAGGGACACGCGCCGCAAAGAGGCTGCGCATTGGGCAGGCACAGCACCTCACCCAGCTCCATGATGCCCTGGGTGAGAAGGCCCGCCCTTTCGCCTTTCGGATAGATCTCCCTAAGGCGCTCCGTCATGGCCTTTTTCGTCTTCGGATCCAGCACGTCGCGGCCGTCCGCCAAAAGCCTCGCCAGCACCCGCAGCACGTTGCCGTCTACGGCAGGTTCCGCCTCTCCGAAGGCGATGGACGCGATGGCACCTGCGGTATACTCCCCTATGCCGGGAAGCGTCCGCAGTTTGGACGCCTCGCCGGGAAGTTGCCCGCCGAAATCCTTTACAACGGCCTGAGCCGCTTTTTTCAGATTTCGCGCGCGGCTGTAATACCCGAGGCCTTCCCAGAGCTTCAGCAGTTCATCTTCGGAGACGTCCGCCAGCGCCCGTACGTCGGGAAGGCGCCCCAGAAACCGCTTATAATACGGGATGACCGCCTCGATTCGCGTCTGCTGCAGCATGATCTCGGAGATCCACACGTGATAAGGGTCAGGCGAATCTTCCCGCCAGGGCAGCGCCCGCCCGTTTTCGGCAAACCAAGTTTCTATGCGCGCTGCCGCTTCCCGCAAAACCTCGCGGTCCATCACACGCCTGCCTCCCAGCGGCTCTTTTTCGCTTCTTCGGCCTCGCCCGGATGGAACGCCTCGTCGTACTCATCCGCCATGGCCGAGCGCCCGTGTTTACCGAGGCCCGTCTTGACGAGCTGCCGCACGATGTCGTAGAACACCGCGAAGAGCGGCACGCCGATGATCATGCCCGGGATACCCCACAGGCCGCCGAAGAGCAGGATAGAAAACAGCACCCAGAAGCTCGAAAGGCCCGTGGTATCGCCGAGGATCTTCGGCCCGATCACATTGCCGTCCAGCTGCTGCAGCGCCACGACGAAGATCACGAAGTACAGCGCTTGGATGGGATGGCTGATCAGCAGCATCAGCGCGCAGGGAATGGCGCCGATGAAGGGCCCGAAGAACGGGATGATGTTCGTGACCCCCACGATGACCGCGATCAGCAGCGGCGATTCGAACCGCAGGATGGAGCAACCAATGAAGCAAAGCAAACCGATGATGAAGGAATCGATGATCTTGCCCACCAAGAATCCGTTGAACATGCGGTCCGCGTAGCGAACTTCCTTCTCCACGGCCCGCGCCGCCCGCGGCGCGAACACCGCGTGCAGCAGCAGTTTCGCCTGCGCGGCAAAGCGCTTTCTGCTGATGAGGATATACAGCGAGATCAGCACGCCCAGCACGAGATTCTTCAGCGCGACGGCCGTCCGCTGCACGTAGAGCGCGGCGTTGCCGAGCACTTTCTGCGCGTAGCCCGGCAGGCTGTTCTCCGTCCAGTATTCCAGCTTGTTTTGCAGCGTTTCGCCATATACTTCCCAGAATTCCAGCAGTTTCGGATTCTCCTCCGCGATCTGCTCCGCCTTCTTTCCGGCCGCTTCGATGCGGCCCGGCATGGCTTCCGCCAGCTGGTTGATGCTCTCCACGAGCTGGGGCACCACGAGGAGCACGAGCAGGGTGACCAGCACCAGGGCAATAGCGACCGCTATGACGATCGACAGCGCTTCCGCCAGTTTCTCCCGTTTTCCGCCGAACGCCTTCAGAAGCACATTGCGGAAACGGTTGCAGAAAGGCGTCAGGATGTAGGCGATCACCGCGCCGTAGATGAAGGGCTTCAGGATGGCGACGACTCTTCCCGCGCCCTGCCCGATCGCATGGCTTCGAAACATCGCGAAAAAGAGCACGAGTCCCGCGGCTACGACGCAGAAGGCTGTCAGCCCCGCTTTGAAGTATTTTTCGTTGTCCGGATTCTTGATCTTCATGCTTACAGCGTATCAGTTATTCGTAGATCGGGTGCGCGGCACAAAGCTTTTCGACTTCGCCGCGGATGTAGTCGGCTTTGTTTTCAAAGTCGGAAGCGGTCAGGTAGATGAGCTCGGCAACCTTCTTCATGTCCTCTTCCTCAAAGCCCCTGCTCGTGACGGCCGGCGTTCCCACGCGGATGCCGCTCGTGAGCGTCGCGGGCTGCGGATCGTCAGGGATCTTGTTCTTGTTCACGGTGATGTAGACCTGGTCGAGCCGCTGCTCCATGTCGCGGCCCGTCACGCTGAACTTGCGCAGATCCACGAGCATCAGGTGGTTGTCCGTGCCGCCGGACACGAGGTCGAAGCCATAACCGAGCAGCGCGTCCGCCAGCACTTTGGCGTTCTTCACGATCTGCTCCTGATAAGCCTTGAATTCAGGCTTCAGCGCCTCGCCGAACGCCACGGCCTTCGCGGCGATGATGTGCTCGAGCGGGCCGCCCTGCGTGCCCGGGAAGATGGCGGAATTGATCTTTTTAGCGATGTCCGGATCGTTCGTCAGGATGAGCCCGCCGCGGGGACCGCGCAGCGTCTTGTGCGTGGTCGTGGTCACGACGTGCGCGTATTCCATGGGGGACGGATGCAGTCCGGCGGCCACGAGGCCCGCGATGTGCGCCATGTCGACCATGAGGTAGGCGCCCACTTCGTCCGCCACCTCGCGGAACTTCCTGAAATCGATGATGCGAGGATAAGCGGAAGCGCCGGCGATGATCATCCGGGGCCTGCATTCCAGAGCGATGCGGCGCAGTTCGCCATAATCGATGGTCTGCGTCCTGGGATCGACGCCGTAAGGTACAATTTTATAATTCTTGCCGGATTCGTTGACTCCGCTGCCGTGGGTCAGGTGTCCGCCGTGATCGAGGTTCATGCCCATGACCGTATCGCCCGGCTTGCACAGCGCGATGTAGACCGCGTGGTTGGCGTTGGCGCCGGAATGGGCCTGCACGTTGGCAAAGGCGGCGCCGAACAGCTTCTTGGCGCGCTCCACGGCCAGCGTTTCCACGATGTCGATGTTCTCGCAGCCGCCGTAATACCGCTTGCCGCTGTAGCCCTCGGCATACTTGTTCGTGAGCACGCTGCCTGCCGCGACCAGTACGGCTTCGCTGACGATGTTCTCGGATGCGATAAGTTCTATGTTCCGTTTCTGACGCTTCAGTTCCAATTCGACCGCGTCTCCCACCTGGGGATCCGACGCCTTCAGAAACGCGAGCATGTCCTTTACGATTGTTGCCATTTGATCCTCCTACATGTTTACAGAATATTATTATTGATCAGTTCGATCAATTCCGGAATGATGCGCTCCTCCGGCACCTTCCGCACCGGCTCGCCCTTCGCCATGAGCAGTCCGACGCCCTTGCCGCAGGCGACCCCGAAGTCCGCTTCTCTCGCTTCGCCGGGTCCGTTCACCTCGCAGCCCATCACGGCTACTTTGATGTACGTATCCTTCGCCGCGAGCTGCGCGGACAGAGGCTGCAGAGCTTCCTCGATACCGGAGGCGATGGAAGCCAGATCCACCCTTGTCCGCCCGCAGGTGGGACAGGAGATGAAATCGATGCCCGCGCGCCTTACGCCGGTACCTTCCAGCAGTTTCCTCGCCAACACCACCTCCCGCACGGGATCGCCCGTCAGGGAGATGCGCATCGTATCGCCGATGCCTTCCAGCAGCAGCGCGCCCAGCGCCGCGCAGCTCTTGATCTCCGCCATGCGCCCGCCGCCGGACTCCGTCAGGCCGATGTGCAGCGGCAGGTCCGAAGCCGCCCTGAACAGCTTGTGCGCCTTGTGGTTCGTCTGCACGTCCGAGGATTTCAGCGAAACGACGATGTCCTCAAAGCCGAAGCTCTGCGCGTAGGCCGCCGCTTTCAGGGCGCTTTCGCACAGCGCCTCGGGCGTGACCCCGCCGTATTTGGCCAGAAGTTCCTTCTCCAGCGAACCGGAATTGACGCCTATGCGCACCGGGATGCCGCAGGCCTTCGCCTTTTCCAGCACGGCTGCCACCCTTTCCTCGCTTCCGATGTTGCCCGGATTGATGCGTATCTTGTCCGCGCCGTTCTCCATGGCCACAAGCGCGAGCCTGTAGTCGAAATGGATGTCCGCCACCACGGGCAGAGGGCTTTTCGCCTTGATCTTTTCAAAGGCCTTCGCGGCCTCCATGTCCGGTACCGCGCAGCGCACGATCTGGCAGCCCGCGTCCGCCAGTTTTCCGATCTGCTCCAGCGTGGCCTGCGCGTTTCGCGTATCCGTGTTCGTCATGGACTGGATGGAAACGGGCGCGCCGCCTCCGATGAGGACGCCGCCGCAGTTCACCTGCCTTGTGAGGGTCATGCGCGCACCTCCCTATAGAATGAACCGGTTGACGTCGCGGAATACGAGGAACGCCATGAGCGCCAGCAGCAGCACCATGCCCACCGCGTGCGTAACGGCTTCGGCTTTATCCCCGATCTTATCGCGGGTGATGAGCCGCACGAGGACGAACAGGATGCGCCCGCCGTCCAGCGCCGGCAGCGGCAGCAGGTTGACCATGCCCAGGTTGAGCGAGATCATGGCCATGAAATACGCGACCGCGTCGAAGCCGTATTTGGCCTGGTCGCCTATCATGGACACGATGCCCACGACGCCGACGACGTCGTCCCCGCTCGCCTTGCCGCGGAAAAGCTGGCCGATGAACGTGCCCATGGCGACCATGGCGCTCTTCGTCGTCGAAAAGGCCTGGCCGATCGCCAGCACGGGATTGTGTACGAGCCGGCAGGTGATGCCGACCATCACGTCGCCGTCCACGCTTACGGGCGTTACGGGGAAGTCGAGCCTCTCGCCATCCCGTTCGACGGTGAAGAGCAGCTCTTTTCCCTCGCTGCTGTCGATGGCGTTTACGACTTCGAGCCAGTCCGTGTAGGCATTGCCGTCGATGGCCACGACCTTGTCTCCGGCCCGGATGCCGGCCAGATCCGCGGCTCCGCCCGGCGTGACCGCGTCCAGCGTCGTGGAATACGCCCCCGCATACCAGTACACGGCGATGAGCACGACGATGCACAATACGAAGTTCATGAAGGCGCCGGCCGCCAGGATG
>JAIKZT010000264.1 GCA_024682015.1 Clostridia bacterium | reverse complement strand
GAGCGCAGCGCCAGGCCGGTCCCGAAGATCGTGCGGCTGAATACGTCGCGTCCCATCTCGTCCGTACCGAAGGGATGTCCGGCGCCGGGCGGCAGATAGCGCTGGGCGATGTTGCCCATGTCGTAATCCGATATCGCGATCGCGTCATCCAGCAGCGCGACGAGAATGAGGATGAGGATCATGATCAGGCCGATCATGCAGTTCTTGTTTTTCAGCAGGCTTTTGAACAGCTTTGAACCGTTTGTCATCTGGCACCTCCCGAAATGGACGCTCGGATGCGCGGATCGAGGATCGCCGAACAAATGTCTCCGAGCATGTTGGAGACGACGACAAACAGAGAGATGATCAGCAGGCAGGCCCTGACGACGGGGAAATCCGTATGGATGACCGCGTCCACGAGCCAGGCTCCCATCCCCGGCATGACGAAGATCTTCTCCATGACGACCGACCCGGCGATGATCCAGGGAAGGCTCATGAACGTGGATACGACGATCAGGATCAGCGCGTTTCGCAGAACATGCTGGAACCGCACCTGGTTTTCGTTCAAACCCTTCGCATAGGCCGTCGTCACGTATTTTTCGCGGATGACGCCGAGCACTTCGCTCCTCGTCAGACGGATGTTGGAGGAAACGCCGCCCAGCACCATGGCTGCAACGGGCAGAATGTAATTCCTGAGGCTCTCATAACCGGCCACCGGAAGGACGTTCAGCCAGACGCCAAACAGCAGGATGAGCACCATCCCGACCCAGAACGTGGGAATGCCGGCGGTTATCATGGAGTATCCCATGATGAACCTATCGAACCAGCCGCCCTGATGATAGGCGGCGATGAGGCCTATCGGCACGGCGATCAGCAGCTGCAGGACGAGCGCGCTTCCGCAGAGTTTCAGGCTGACGGGAATGCGGCTCTTCAGCGACCCCGCTATGCTGAGGCCTGTGGAAAGCGATGTCCCGAGATCTCCTTTCAGCACGAGTTTCGCCCAGCGGTAATACTGAACGAACCAGGGCTTGTCCAAGCCCCACGCCTCCCGCAGTTCCTCTTTCTTCTCATCCGAGACCTTATCGGAAACCAGGCTGTCCATGGGATCTCCGGGCATGAGGTTCAGGAGCAGGCTCACCAGGATGGAGACCGCGACTACCAGCAGCAGCCCCTGCGCGCCTCGACGGATCAAATAACTTGCCATAAGATATCACCCCATTTTAATGATAGGTAACGCTTATACGACAGATTGCCTCTGCAAAATGCGTGCCATCTATCATAAGCCGAAAAATCAGGGAGTATGACGCCAGTATGCGCAACGGATAGAGAAAAATGTGCACAAAATGGGAAAATTATGCTCATTCAAACGAGCAAAGAGAGCTGTATAAAAATGGGGGTCTTATTTCCATATAAAAAAACCGCCCGCGCGGTGCGGACGGTTATCATGCCATGGTTATGTTATTTGAACAGCTTCTTCAGCGTATCCGAAAAGCTCTTGCGCTTCGCGTAACCCACCGTAGTCTTCGTTTCGCCGAAACTGCGGATCAGATCCTGCTGCTCCTTCGTAAGCTTCGTGGGAACCTCCAGCACGATCTCCGCATAGAGGTCGCCCGGCCGTTTGGTGCGCACGTTCTGCACGCCTTTGCCCTTCATGCGCAGCACGTCTCCGGGCTGCGTGCCGGACGGCACCCGCAGCGCCAGTTTCTCGGAAAGACCCGGGATCGTGACCGTGTCGCCGAGCGCCGCCTGGCTGAACGTGACAGGCACCTTGAGCCAGATGTCGTCGCCCTTGCGGGTAAACAGCTCGTGTTCACCCACGTTCAGCACGATGTACAGATCGCCCGCGGGACCGCCGTTCGAACCCGGCTGCCCCTGTCCGGAAAGCGTCAGCACGAAGTCCGTGTAGGCGCCTGCCGGGATCGTGACGTTCAGCGTGATGGTCTTGCGGATGTGTCCGCTGCCGCCGCAGTCGGGACACGGATCCTCGATGACCTGGCCGCTGCCGCCGCAGTGGTCGCAGGGACGCACGCTCTGGAACTGGCCGAGAGGCGTGCTCTGGACCGTGCGGATCTGGCCGCTGCCGCCGCAGTGCGGACAAGTCTTCTTGCCCGTTCCTTTACGGGCGCCGGTGCCGCCGCAGGTGTCGCAGGTGCAGTCCTTCGTGAGACGAATCTCCTTCTTGCAGCCGAACACCGCTTCGTTGAACGTGATGTTCATGCGCTTCTGGATGTCCGCGCCCCTTCTCGGGCCGTTCCTCGCCTGCCGCGTCTGTCCGCCGAATCCGCCGAAGCCGCCGAACATGTTGAAGATGTCCTCGAACCCGCCGAAGCCGGACGCGTCAAAGCCGCCGAAGCCCCCGCCGCCTCCGTAGGCCGCGTTGGGATCGACGCCCGCAAATCCGAACCGGTCGTATTTTGCTTTCTTATCGGGGTCCGACAGGATGGAATAAGCCTCGTTGATCTCCTTGAACTTCTCCTCGGCGTTCTTGTCGCCGGGGTTTCTGTCCGGATGATACTTCATGGCCATCTTGCGGAACGCGGACTTGATCTGATCCTCGCTCGCGCCCTTTTCCAGTCCCAGGACCTCGTAGTAATCTCTTTTATCTGCCATATCTGTAATCCGCACAGAGGCGGACTTTCGCCCGCCCCTGCGTTACCCTTTTTCTTTTATCGTCTATTTATCGTCGTCCACGACTTCGAAGTCCGCGTCCTGCACGTCGCTGCCGTGAGGCGCGCCGCCCTGCGGACCGGCCTGGCCGCCGAAGCCCGCGCCGGGGTTGAACCCGCCCATGTCGGGACCGGCTCCGCCCTGCTGCGCCTGCTGTGCCTGTGCGGCCTGCTCGTAGAGCTTCGTGCTCATGATGTGGAACTTGTTCGTCAGCGCCTCGGTCTTGGCCTTGACGTCTTCGGTCGTACCGGCGTTCAGAGCCTTCTGCAGCTCGTCCTTCGCGTCGGTGATCTCCTTCACCTCGGCCTCGGACAGCTTGCCTTCCAGCGTCTTCAGGTTCTTTTCGGTCTCGTAGACCAGCGTCTCGGCCTGGTTTCTGGCCTCGGTGTCTTCCTTCTTCTTCTTGTCGGCTTCGGCATATTCCTCAGCCTCCTTCACCTTCTGCTTGATCTCGTCCTCGGAGAGCTTGCTGGAAGACGTGATGGTGATGCTCTGCTGCTTGCCGGTGCCCAGGTCCTTGGCGGAGACGTTCACGATGCCGTTGGCGTCGATGTCGAACGTGACCTCGATCTGAGGTACGCCGCGCGGAGCCGCCGGAATGCCGGTGAGCTGGAATCTGCCCAGCGTGATGTTGTCCGCCGCCATCTGGCGCTCGCCCTGCATGACGTGGATGTCCACCGCGCTCTGGTTGTCCGCCGCCGTGGAGAAGATCTGGCTCTTCTTGGTGGGGATGGTGGTGTTGCGCTCGATCAGCCTGGTCGCTACGCCGCCCAGCGTCTCGATGGAGAGGCTCAGCGGGGTGACGTCCAGCAGCAGCACGTCCTTCACCTCGCCGGTGAGAACGCCCGCCTGGATGCTCGCGCCGATGGCCACGCACTCGTCCGGGTTGATGCCCTTGAAGGGCTCCTTGCCGGTGATGCGCTTAACGGCTTCCTGCACCGCGGGGATACGCGTGGAGCCGCCCACCAGGATGACCTTGGCCAGATCCGCGTTCGTGACGCCGGCGTCCGCCATGGCCTTTTTCATGGGCTCGATGGTGCGCTGCACCAGGTGCTCCGTCAGCTGGTCGAACTTGGCTCTCGTGATGTCCATGTTCATGTGCAGCGGGCCGTCCTGGTTGACCGTGATGAACGGCAGGTTGACGTTGGTCGTCTGGCTGGAGGACAGTTCCTTCTTGGCCTTTTCAGCCGCTTCCTTCAGTCTCTGCAGCGCCATCTTGTCGTTTCTCAGGTCGACTCCGTTCTCCTTGGCGAACTGGTCCGCCATGAAGTTCATGAGCACGTTGTCGAAGTCGTCGCCGCCCAGCTTCGTGTCGCCGTTCGTGGACAGGACTTCGAACACGCCATCGCCCAGCTCCAGGATGGAGACAGCGAACGTGCCGCCGCCCAGGTCGTAGACCAGGACCTTGTGGTGTTCAT
>JAIKZT010000170.1 GCA_024682015.1 Clostridia bacterium | reverse complement strand
GAGATCACGAGCAAGCACGAGCCGGACTATGCCAAGCTGGTCTCCGATGTGTTCGAGCGCATCGGTATCACCGACCAGTACGACAAGGTCATCGTACACACCCTCATCACCCGCCAGTCCCCTGACATCGCGCAGGGCGTGGACAAGGGCGGCGCCGGCGACCAGGGCATCATGTACGGCTATGCCACCGACGAGACACCAGAGCTGCTGCCGATCCCGTTCGCTGTCGCCACACGCTTTCTGGAACTGCTCCGCGAAGTCAAATCCCCTATGCTCCTGCCCGATGCGAAAGCCCAGGTCAGCTATGACTATGAGACCGAACGCATCACCGTCTTCCTCTGCTCCGTGCAGCACACCGCCGGCAGCGAGGTAGAGGACTTCCGTCCCGTCATTGAGAGCCTCATGACCCTCACCGCTTCCGAGTACGGTCTGAACACCGACTTTGAGAAGCTGATCAATCCCACAGGCAAATTCGTAGTCGGCGGTTCCAATGCCGACACGGGCGTAACCGGCCGCAAGCTGGCATGCGACACCTATGGTGGAGTCGGCAGGATCGGCGGCGGCGCCTTCTCCGGCAAGGACCCAAGCAAGGTCGATCGCAGCGCCGCTTACATGGCGCGGAAGATCGCCGTTGACCTGGTGAATGCCGGGTACTGCTCCAGGTGCGAGGTGCAGATCGCCTATGCCATTGGAAGAGCCGAGCCGGTTTCCGTGGACGTGGATACCTTCGGCACCGCCCAGGTCTGCCCGCGCTGCATCAAGCGGTACATCGCGGAAAACTACGACCTCACGCCGCAGGGCATCATCGGTTATCTGCGTCTTCTGGATGTGGACTACAACGATGTTTCCTCTGGCGGCCACTTTGGCAAGGACTGGCTGCCTTGGGAGATCGACGATGAGGAAGCCTATCGCATCTACGGCGACGGCAACTGAAAAGAGCACCGGGACGGCGGCAAAACTGCCGTCCCATCTCTTTTAGGAGACAAAGGAGGCAAGGATTATGCTTGAACTTGATATTGATATCGAAACCTATTCTGACGAGGATCTGGCCCGGACAGGCGTTTATAAATACAGCGAGTCAGACGCCTTTGAGATCCTGCTGTTTGCCTACTCCGCAGACGGTGGTCCCGTCAATGTCATTGACCTCGCGCAGGGAGAAACCATCCCTGCGGATATCCTCGCCGCGCTGAGTGATGACCGTGTAGTCAAATGGGCGCACAACTGTGCGTTCGAGCGCGTGTGTCTCTCCGCCTACTTACGCAGATACTATCCGCAGTATTTCCGCTCTTACAGCGTCCCGGAAGACTCCGTCGGGAACTACCTTGATCCGGCGTCCTGGCGCTGCAGCATGATCTGGGCATCGTATCTCGGTCTGCCCCGCTCCCTCAAAGGTGTCGGCGCGGTACTGAAGCTGACCGAGCAGAAGATGGAGGAAGGCTCCGACCTCATCCGATACTTCTGCAAGCCCTGTGCGCCTACAAAGAAAAACGGCGGCCGCACCCGTAACCTTCCGCACCATGCCCCGGAAAAGTGGGATCTCTTCAAGACCTATAACAAAAGGGATGTCGCTGTGGAACTCGCGATAAAGGAGCGACTGAAGAAATATCCTGTGCCGGACTTCCTTTGGGATGAGTTCTGCCTCGATCAGGAAATAAACGACAGAGGCATCCTGGTCGATACTCGGCTGGTAGAACAGGCTATCGCCATCGATGCCAGGACTAAAGAGGCCCTGCGCGGACGTATGTATGACCGCACCGGACTGGACAATCCCAACAGCGTCAGTCAGATGAAAGGATGGCTCTCCGACAAGGGCATCGAAGCGGAATCCCTGGATAAGAAAGCTGTGAGGGAGCTTCTGCCCAACGCCGACGAGGATGTGGCGGACGTGCTGTCCTGCCGTCAGCAGCTTGCCAAGGCGTCCGTCAGCAAGTACCGCGCCATGCAGAAAGCCGTCTGTGCCGACGGCCGTGCCCGTGGGATGTTCGCGTTCTACGGCGCAAACAGAACCGGAAGATGGGCCGGGCGCATCATTCAACTGCAAAATCTGCCACAGAATCACATGGACGACCTCGCAGAAGCCAGGAGCCTCGTCAGGGCGAGTAACTTCCGCGCTCTGAATATGCGGTATGATAACATCCCCAACGTTCTCTCAGAACTGATCCGCACATCGTTCGTGCCGAAACCGGGGTATAAATACATCGTCTCGGACTTCAGCGCCATCGAAGCCCGGGT
>JAIKZT010000092.1 GCA_024682015.1 Clostridia bacterium | reverse complement strand
CACTATCAGGGGACGATGTACGATCCCTATTCGGGTCACAGTGACCCTCTGCACAAGGGCGAGCTGCGCCCCATCGGCATCAACCGCAACAACTTCCTGTCGCTGACGCAGATCCGCCCGGATAAGCCCATCGACTCCGCGGTCCTGGAGTGGCACGCCTTCGGCAGCAACGCGTTCAACGCTTTCGTGCCCACCTTCGCCAACGTGGAAACGATGCCCGCGTACTTCGCCTGCACGGAGACGACCGTCTCCACGGAGAGCTTCTACTGGGCGAACCGCCTGATCGGCGCGATGGCCGACGCGAGCTACGGCAAATGCAAGGCGCACGTGGAGCGCTACCAGCAGAAGGTGCAGACCGAAGGCTGGCGCATCGTCAAGGAGACCGACGCGAAGATCGCCTCGGAAGGCCTGTCTGGGGAGGTGTCCATCCGCGCCCAGGAGGAAGCCAACGAGAAGATCGCGGCCATGGTGCGCAAAGAGACCGACGACGTGCTGCAGAAGGTGCTCTTCGAGCGCAGCAACCAGATGAAGAACGCCTTCGCGCGGGCGGACGCGTAGAGATCCGCGAAACGGGTACACAGAGCCGCCGAAATGTGGTAAACTATTTTTGTTAACCAATTTCCAGTAGAAAAGAGAGGAATCCCATGAGCAAAGAACTGACTCTTCGCGATAGAATGAAGCAATACGAGGCCGTGTCCAAGAACTGGCTGACCCTCCGCACCCCGAAGGTCATCCGCCTGGACATGAAGGGCGCCGCGTCCTTCTGCAAGGGCTTTGAACAGCCGTTCGACGACCTGTTCTCCCGCTGCATGATGAAGACCGCGCAGGAACTGTGCGCGTCCATCCCCGGCGCCGCGTTCGCCTATACCCAGTCCGACAAGATCAGCGTCGTGGTGAACGATGTTACGGCGGACGGCAAGACAGACAGCTGGTGCGACGGCTGCATCAACAAGATCGTGGCTCTGTCCGCAGGAATGGCCACGCTGGCCTTCGGCAAGGCCTACGCCGACGAAGTTTCCAAGCTGCACGACGTCGAGCTCGACGCGATCTACGCGCCGAAGCGCTGGACGGCTCAGTTTGACAGCCGCGTGTTCTGCCTGCCCGACGTCTGGGAAGTCCGCAACTACGTGCTCTGGTGCCAGCAGGAAGCCGCCGCGAACAGCGTGCAGCTGGCCGGCGCCGCCCAGTTCGGCCAGAAGGCCATCGAGGGCAAGAACACCGACGCCATCAAGAAGATGCTCGAAGAGGCGGGCAGGAAGTGGGAGGAGTATCCCGAGCGCTTCCGCCGCGGCTGCCTCATCGGGCCGGCAAAGATCAAGAGCACCGCGCTCGACCTGAAGGAAGGCGAGGTCAAGGAAGTAGTCCGCAAGTCCTGGGAAGCCGTCGGCACGCCCGATTTCGCGGAGAATTCCGACATCCTGCAGAAGTTCTTCGAGAGAAAGTAAGGCGGATCATCAGCGAATTTAAAAACTGGGGACATGGTTTTCGTCGGATCACCGTGTCCCCTTTGTTATAAGACAGGCGGGAGGCCTTGGCATGAAGATCTGGCTGGACGACCTGCGGGACACGCCCGCGGGCTATGTAAGGGCATACAGCGTAAGCGACGCGAAGGACCTGATCGAGGACTGCGAGCGGCGGAACATCCCCATCGAGCTCATCGATCTGGATTACGATCTGGGCGCCTACGAGATGTACGGCGGCAAGGGCATGCGCCTGCTGGAATGGCTTGACGAGCGGGGAACGCACTACCCCTGCGAGGTCCATTCGACCCACTACTACGGCGCGCCGGAGATGGAGCGCTTTCTGCGCTGGAACTGGTAAGGAAAGGAGCACTCATGATCCTGCCATACAAAGAAAAAGCGCCGCGCACGGAAGGCGCGGCGTACATTGCGGATAATGCGTCGATCATCGGCGAGGTGACCCTGGGAAAGGACAGCTCCGTGTGGTTTGGCGCGGTTCTTAGGGCCGACAACGCCCCGATCCGCATCGGGGAGCGCAGCAACATCCAGGATAACTGCGTGCTGCACGCGGACGCCGTCGAACCGCTGACAGTCGAAGAAGGCGTAACTGTCGGCCACGGCGCGATCCTGCACAGCTGCACCGTCGGCTCCGGCAGCCTGATCGGCATGGGCGCCGTCGTGCTGAACGGCGCCGTGATCGGCAAGAACTGCATCGTCGGAGCCGGCGCCCTCGTAACGGGCGGCAAGGTCTTCGAGGACGGCATGCTGATCGTGGGCAGCCCCGCCAAGGCCGTGCGCAAACTCTCCGAGGAGGAGATCCGGGGCAACCGGACCTCGGCCGAGCACTACGTGGAGCACGCCGCGGCGTACCGCGGTTCTCGCCAGTACTGAAGATCTCTAAGAACCTGTTTGCTTTAACGTTGATATACAGGAGGGTCTGTCATGACGGTAACCATCCGCAAAACAGTTCTGCTGTTTCTCATCCTTTTCCTTGCATTTGCCTTGTGCTCCGCACAGGCGTGCGCCGCTGAAGGGCCATTGTTTTCGTCCGCAGAGGAGGCCGGAGCTTATGTGCGAAGCGCCATCAGGGATTTCCGGAAGACTATTCCCATCATGATCGAATGGCCTTCCGGACAGGCTTTTTCGGAAAGCATCATATCGGATATCGCAGAAGCTCATACAGGCGTTCCCGATGAGGGAGATTATCTGCGCTTCAGCCGCTGCATGATCGATCATCCGGATGCGGAGATCGTAAGCGACGACGGACAAACGACTGTTTATGCGTTGGTGTACGAACCCCTCTATGTGGAGACCCCTGAACAGGAGGAACTGGTTACCGCCAGGATCAGAAGGGACATGGCGGCCATGGATCTGGACGGAAAAAGCGACATCGATAAGATCCTCGCCATACACGAGTATCTGGGTGCGCTGAAGGTTGACCAGAACAGGTGCTCCCATTCGCCCGCCTGTGCTTACTACGCGTTGTTTGGGGCCAGCTGCAGGCCGATCGATATCAACATCCTTGCCTATCGCATGCTTCTGGAAGCGGGGATAGACAACCGTCTTATCCTTCGGGAAACCGGATATCACGCCTATAACCTGGTCATGCTGGACGGCGTCTGTTATTACACGGATTTCGCACTCTGCGCCCATGCAAAGAAAGAGAATTTCTATCGTTGGTTCATGCGCGGAGAAGAGAGTGCATCCCGCTTTTCAACACCGATGCCCATCTATCTCATGCTGAATTTCACCACGAAATACCCGCTCTCCCGATCGGACTACAAAGACTATCCGGAATACGTTCCGCCCGATGATTCCGAAGCGCCCTGCTACCGCCTCGACGAGAGGACGTTGACCCTTACGATCCTGGATGAAAGAGCGTTCGAAAAAGACGATCACGGGCGCTATTCCTGGCACGAAGCCGCAGAGTTCCTCAAGCATGTCGTCTTTGCCGAAGACGTCTATGCGATACCGGATAGCGCTTTCGCAGGGTCATACTATCTGGAAACAGTCGACCTCCCGATCTGTCTGGAATCCATCGGAGCCGACGCCTTTTCCGCCTGCGCGCTCAAGGAAATTACGATACCGGACGCCACCTCGAGCATTGGCGACCGCGCCTTCGAGGGTTGTTCCTTTAACCGCGTTACGATCGGCAGCGGCCTGACGGAGATCGGCGAACAGAGTTTTTACGGATGCTGCGAACTGGAGGACGTAACGATCTATTCTGAAAGTCTTACCGGACTGGGGAGCATGGCTTTTGCGAACTGCTCGTCGCTCAAAGAACTCGACTTTATCGAACTTCTCCCCGGGCTTGAACCCAGCGAACAGATCGACCTGCTTGAAGGCACTTTTTACGGTTGCACCGCACTTGAACACGTCGCGCTGTCATCTTCGTTCAGATCCATCGGCGATGTGGCGTTCAAGGACTGTTCGAATCTGAAGACGATAAGCCTTTCCAAAGGCATTCAGGAAATCGGCGAGCAGGCGTTCATGAACTGCACGTCACTCAGGTCGATCGAGATCCCGGATACGGTTACCTCCATCGGGCACAATGCCTTCAACGGCTGTTCCAGCCTGGAGCGTGCCGTGATCCCGGGCAGCGTCAGATCCCTGGACACGACCTTTGTAAACTGCCTGGCCCTGCAGTCCATCATCCTGGAGGAAGGCATCGAAACGATCTCGTACAACGCGTTTGCCGGATGCGACGCACTGCGGCAGCTGACCGTTCCCGCAAGCGTAACGACTGTCTACGCAAATTCTTTCAATGACTGTCCCAACCTTACAACGCTGGTCCTGCCGGCGCAGCTGAACAGCAAAAGCCGGTTTTATCAGGACTTCTACATGGATCGGGATAAGCAGTACCGCATTTTCTATGCGGGTACGGCGTATGACTGGTTCCAGGACGGATCCTACAAGAACATGAAGATCCCCGCGCTTTCGCAAAGAA
>JAIKZT010000052.1 GCA_024682015.1 Clostridia bacterium | reverse complement strand
GTCGCAGGTGTAGCGCCAGCAGATGACGTCGCTGTCCTGCAGCGCGTAGCGGCTGCAGCCGAAGTTCGGATACCAGCCGTTTACGGAATACATCCAGCCCGACAGCTCGCCGCAGTCGAGCTCGTAGAGGTTGTGGATGCCCTCGATGTAGGCGCTGTTGTACATGGGCGTGTTCGAGAACTCCATGTGGATCCTGTTCTGCTTGCACGTGCGCTGCAGCACGTTGAACACGCTCTCGCCCTCGTAGAACGTGACGACGGTCGGCGCCAGGATAACCCCGCCATCGGGCACGAGCTCGGCCTTGTCGGGATCGAGCTTATCCATGTTGTCGAGGATGGTCGAGCACTCGATGGAGATGGTGCAGGTGTGAGCCTCCTCCGTGACGACCGCGTCCTGCGGCTCGACGGGCTGAACGCTCTCAGGACCTGCCGAAGGAGCTTCGGGCGCGCTTTCTTCAGAAGATGCTGGCGCTTCGGGCTCCAAAGCATCGGAAGGCGCCGCCGTTTCCGGGGGCTGCGCCGGATCCTCCGCGCTCGCCTGCAGCGGTTCCTCCGGTATGTTTTCTGCGAGGGGCGCAGGTCCCGGAACCTCCTCGCCAGCCGCAGCGTCCGGTGAAGAAGCGGGCGCCGCAGGACTTTCCTGCGCCGTTTCAGCAGGAGACGGGACAGTTTCGTCGCCCCCCTTCTGATCGCCCTGCGCGCAACCCGCCAGACAGAAGGCCGCCAGCACCGCGAGCAGCAGGACTGATGCTATGATCTTTTTTTTCGTATTCTTCATTCTCTCTATCTATTCCGCCCCTTCGGCAAAGGCAAAGCCCTTCCATATGCAGGCTTTCAGAACCCGCCGAAGCGGCCAGCCGGCGATTTACAGAAGATTCGCCTTCGTCAACAGATTGAACAGCATCTGCGCGACCTCCGCGCGGGTCACCTGCCGCAGAGGATCGATCTCCATCTCGCTGTCGTCCAGGATGCCGTTGCTGTAGCAGAAGGCCAGGTACTTCCGGGCCCACTGGATCACGTTCACGTAGTCTGAAAACGGCGCCAGCACGTCCCGTATGGCCGCGTCGTCATACGCGATCTGCATGCCGCACAGCGCAGCCGCGGCAGCCACCATCGTCGCGGCCTCCTGTTTGGTGATGGTATTCTCCGGCGCGAAGCGGCCGCCTCCCACGCCCGCGACGATGCCGTACTTCGCCGCCGTCGAGATGCGTCCGGCCGCCCAATGCCCGGTCGTGTCGGTAAAGGCGTTGCCCGTTCCGGGTTCAAGCCCCAGGGCTGCCGACACCATGGCGCAGAATTCGGCCCGGGTGAGATGGCGGTCCGGCTTGAACGTGCCGTCCGTATACCCCGTGATGATCCCCCGCGCCGCCATGGCTTCGATGGCCGCCGCCTGCTCGCACAGCGCGGCATCTTCAAAGGAGACCCCCGGACTGGAGACGGGCACGGCCCGCACCGCGGCATTTTTGCCCGGCAAGCCTTCGCCGCGGTTCATCCCGCCTGCCGGCGCGCTCACGGCAATGGCATCGTCCATGTCGTACAGGCCGCTTTGGCCTTTCGTGAGCCTAAGCGCCGCAGCCAGCGCGTAGAGGCCCTGCTCGGAAGCCAGCTGGTTGGTGCCCGAAGCGTCCGCCGTATGCTGAAAACCGCCCTTTCCCGTCTGATACGACAAAAGGCTGTCCAGAACGGACTTGCCGTTCTTCGTAAACCGCTCATCCTCCGGGGAAACGCCGAGTTCGCACAGTCCCACGACGATCTGCGCCGCGCTCTCGCTCGTTTCGGTGCCCCAGGTCGCAAAGCCGCCGTCCGAAAGCTGCATGGCCGATACGCATTTGAGCGCCTTTTCGACCGCTGCCGCCACCTTCGGCTGATCCACGTACTTCGACAGCGCCTGCAGCGCCATGCCGGTCACGTCCGGATCGGCCGTCTTATCGCCCTCCAGGGCCGATTCCGTGCCGCCGGTAAGGCTCCAGCCGCCGTCGGGCAGCTGGCAGGCAAGGATGCGGTCCACGTACATCTGCCGGCTCGCCTGCGTCTTCACGCCCGGGTCCTTCGGCATGGGATAGTCCCGGCAATCGAGCGCGACGAGCGCCCAGATGGGCCCGTTCAGCCCCTGCCAGATGGTCTGGTCGTAGTCGGCGAGCGGTTTCGTCAGATCGTATCCTGCCACGCTGCGCGCGTCTTTGCCCAGCGCGCTTACGGCCAGGATGACCCGGCTGTACTCCGAATACTTCTTCTCGTGCAGCACGCCGCCGCAGTCCTTCACGTACTTTTCGACGCCCGCATAATACGCCTGGTAGTACGTCTCCGGCACGGAATACCCGCTGCGCGCCAGGCCCAGCACGGCCCAGTCGCCGCCGATGCCGCCCAGCTGCGGGCTTGGCACGCTCTTCAGGATATATGAAGCAGCCCTGTCCACCGCCTTCTGCAGACCCCTTTCCGCATCCGCGCCGAAAGACGCCGCGGGCAGGCTGCATACGAGAAGCAGCAGCGCCGCAAGAAGGCTCGTTATCCGTTTCGCACGTTTCATGGCACATCCCTCCGTAATAGTTTATTTTACCATCTATCCCACGCTCCGTCAAAGGAAGCGCACAACAAACTATTATCCCGAAAAAATGTGGAGAAATCAAAACGCAACAATAATACTACAAACCCCTACGGTCGCAGGAATTCAAGGGCGGAAAAAACAGTCCCAGATACGCGCTGTTTGCTTCAGACGGAAAAGAAATGTCCTTCTGGGGCGCTCAGAACACGCTTCTGGGCTGGTACCGGTCTCTGGATGATATCAGCAGAGAGATCTC
>JAIKZT010000045.1 GCA_024682015.1 Clostridia bacterium | reverse complement strand
GCGTCGAATTACCAGCCGCTGTGCGAGGCGCTGGGCATGACCATCAGCGAGTTTTTCGCGGGCGAGCGCATCGCATCCCCCGCTGACCCGGCCATCGCGGAAGCCGCGGCGGTATCGCTGGCAGAGACGAGCGACGCGCGGCGGCGGAAATACCGGCGCATTATCGCGGCGCTGATCGCGGCGGGCATCCTGCTGCTTGCGGGGCTGCTTTTTGCGATGCGGCAGACCGTGCGCGATCCGTTTGCCTTCAGGGATCACATTAAGCAAAGCGAAACGTTCAGCACCCAGCTGCCGCTCCTGCGCATGCTGGCTGGACGCAGGACGCCTTTTCTGTACGATTTTTCGTTTAAGCAGGATCTGGAGTGGCTCTCGTTTACTCTGCGCGAATACCATGGCGGAGAGCTTGTGAATGAAACGGCGGTCGGCGGCGTGGAGATTGGCTGGGGCCGCGATCCTAAGACGAAAAAGCCTGTTACCGGCAGCGTTGCGCTGCTGCTCGACATGCAGGCGGGTCAGCTGACGGTCAGTGTCTGCAATGCCGGTGGCAGCGTGTCTTCTTGGGATGCCGCGTTTGAGCCGTTGCCCTCTGGCCAGCCCATCGACTATTATCCGCAGCTCGGCGGCTCGGTTATCGAAGCCGCCCGCGAGATCCAGCTGGTTGGCTTCGGGTACGACGAAGACGGTACGGGCCAGTGCGTCGTCCCGGCGGACAGCGCGGCCGTACAGAACGATATGCAGGCCATGGACTACTGCTTTACGTTCAGCTGCTGTTTTGGACGAGGATCAGAATGAGCCGGCCATCAACTGCAGGGGGCAGTCCCGCCAGCGGCCGGATTAAGCGCTGATGCTTTAAAGTCGTCCGGCTGCGGTGTGTTTTTAAATGGTTTAGCAAGCCCTAAGGGAACGGTTCAGGTCGTCTCATCAGATGGCTCCCCGGAAGTTGAATTAGTAATGCGGATCAACGCTTCCGCCCTCCTTGGAAAGCCCCGCTGCTGTTTGTTGTTAAACATTTTCGACAAACCGTGGAGGCGTTTGACATAACAGTTCGGATGGCGTACGCCAGAAGCCGAATAACACGATCGAGTTAAGCCTTGTCGCTGTCCCAAATTGTCCTGTTGCAGTCCATTGTTAAGCATTTTTAACATAACATCATAACGCTTAACATTTCATCTCCACATTAAATAACTGAGTGTTAAGCATAATGTGAAAATGCCTGAATCGTCTAGCATTCCGAGGCATATTCCGTAAGTCAGCACTGCTAACTGTGTCTTTTGTGGACTAGATTCGTTTGCATTGCCTTAAAATACTGAAACTCCTGTTAAGCATTCGTGCACTTTTGGCAAAATGTTTAACAATCGGCTGAAACAGGGCTGCACAACGGCAGGGGGCGGGTGAGCCAGAGAAACGTCCCCTGTCTCATGTGGCCCCGTACCGGAAAAATCGGATTGGGCCGCAAAGCCGTGTGGCTCATCCTGTTTTTTAGTCTTTGGGTCACACAGTTAGCCTGTTCCGTGTGACCCATTCAGCGATTGTGTTTTTGGGGTCACATTAATATGTGACCCAACTCCATTCGTCTGGGATAAATCCTATTGCTAAACGGTTTGGGGTCTTCGGAATGCACGGGATTCGCCTGACGATGGGCAGACCCCATCATCCCTATGTTCAAAATGGGACAAGGAACCGTCCCCGTGTCTCAAAATGTGACAAGGAACCGTCCCCATGTCTCAAAGTGGGACAAGGAACCGTCCCCGTGTCTCAAAATCAGTCCTGGGTGTTGTAGACTTTCGAAATGCTCTCGCGGTTGCGGGCGACGAAGATGAAAGCCGCGGCGAGGCAGATGAGTTCGAAGATTGTGACGATGGCGCGCAGGGGGATGTGCAGGCTCAGCACGCCGGCGATGAACTGGCCGACGAGCTGGCCGATCATGCTGAGCGTGTTGAAGGCGCCGTTGAAGCGGCCTTTCTTTTCGTCCGGCACGTAGCGCTGCGTCGCGGAAATGCGGATGTTGTAGGACGTAACGCCCAGCAGGCCGTTGAACACGCAGCACAGCATCATGGCTGGGATGGGCAGGTAAAGATAGAACGCGCCCAGCAGCGAGATCGAGATGTAGACGATCAGGGCGATGTCGTACTTCTTTTCCACAGGCAGCCGGTGGCGGTAGTGGTAGATGCCGCCCAGCGCCCGCGCTGCGGAACCGCCGCCCCAGACGAGCATGTAGATGTACTCGCCGTTCTCGAAGGCGCCTTTGAAATATGGCAGGGTCACGCTCTGCCCCGCGCCGTTCGCGAGGAACGAGAACAGGAAATAGACCGCGACCGCCATCAGGCCTTTTTCGGAAGCCAGATAGGCCATGCCCTCCTTGAAGTCGCTGACGAAGCGCTGCAGCCCCGCTCTCGCTTCCCGGGCGCTCTCTTCCGCGCGCTTGGCGATGTACTGCTCTTCGTGGCGGATCTGGCGCTCGAACGTGGCCGCGATCGTGTACGTTACGACGTTGATCAGCAGCAGCGGCACCATGCCCATCGTGTTGTAGATGAGAGCCGAGAACGGGACCATGACCATGGTGAGCGTCTCGAGCGTGCTCGCCACGCTGTAGGCCTTCTGGTAGTTGCCCGGCGTGATCAGCAGCGGGTAGAAGCTCTGGTAGGCCACCTGGTAGACGCTGCCGATGACCCCCAGAATAAACGTGCCCAGCGCCAGCAGCCCGAAATTCAGCAGCCCGAAGTGCATGACCAGGGCGAAGGCCCCGTACAGAGCCGCCGTGATGTAGTCGAGCGTGTAGATGACGCGCTTGCGCGAGAAGCGATCCAGATAGGGCCCGGCGATGAGCGGCATCACGACGTAGGGCACGAAATAGACGATGTTATAAAGCGCAAAATAAAACGCCGAGCCCGTGTAATCCAGCACGAGCAGCGACATGGCGAAGCCAGCCAGCTGGCCGCCCAGCATGGATACGACGCTGCCGAGCGTTATAATGGTAAAGTCCCGGGTCCACAGGGGGTTGGCCTGCGGACCTTCGGGATCCGGCGTGATCAGATCAGTCTTGTCTTCCATTTGCTGCATATTCTCTGAAATCTCCGTATCGCAGGTGCGGCGCGAGATAAGTGTAGTTTATCCCGTGACCCTCATAGTCCACGTACATGTAGTCGGTCCCGTCTTTGCTGTAAGGCGCCAGCGTGAGCCGGCCAAACAGCCCGTACTGCAGGGTGAGGCCTCCCGCGGCGATGTCTTCGCTGCGCTCGATGGGCCTGCTGAGCTCACTGTAGACGATCCTTTTGTAGATCGAATAGGCGGTGTCCGTATCGATCTTGAACTCCTCTCCATCCATGCAGCAGACGAGATTGCCCTTGGCCGTGGCGCGGGTCGTGTCCGTGGAGAGTTTACCCATGAAGCGGGTATACTGCCGGTGCTGCGAGATGGGCCTCGCGATCATGATGATGATGATGATCGCAAAGAGGATCACGGCGGCGAGGTGCGGCCGGATGCTGCGGTCTTTTTTTGCTTTCGGGGTGTTTTGTTCTATGGGCATGGGAGTCTCCTTTATCAATACGCATTATATCATCAAATGCGGATTGTGGATATATCCCTTCGACAGGCTCCGGGAGCGTGGGGCGGCGGACATCTCCAAAGGACTTTTCCTGCTGAAAAAACCGGAGCGGGTCACATAAAAATGTGACCCAAAGTGCATAATCAGCAAAGGGGTCACATGGAACAACGTTATGTTGTGACCCAAAGCCTTTGAAGAACAAATGGGTCGCACGAAAATATGACCCGAACTGAAAAGTATGGAATGGGTCTCATTCCGGAATTTAAACTATAGGACGCACCCGATAGGACGTACCCGATACCTTTCGCTGGGACAGGCCTCGGGCGCTCCCTGAGCCTGTCGAAGGGGCGTCATCCCGGGCCTATAATAATTTGTTAGCACTCTTGCTTGACGAGTGCCAAAACTTGTGCCATAATAGGCTATACAAGGAGACTCAAATTTATGAATGAAATCAAACAACCAAAAAGACCTTTGGTATTCTATTACCTGATCGTCCTGGCCGTCATGCTGCTCATCAACGGGTTTATCCTGCCGATGCTCGCGCAGCAGCAGATCAAGGAGGTCGACTACGGCACCTTCATGGAGATGACCGAAAACAGCCAGATCGGCGAAGTGGAGATCCGGCAGAACATGATCCTGTTCACCGACAAAGCCGATCCCCCGCAGATCTACCGCACCGGCCTCATGGACGACGCGGGCCTCGTGGAGCGGCTGCACGCCTCCGGCGCGAAATTCTCGAGCCAGATCATCGAGCAGGCGTCGCCCCTGGCGAGCTTCATCCTGTCCTGGATCCTGCCTATCGCGATCTTCGTCATCCTGGGCCAGTTCCTGTCCCGCAAGATGATGGACCGCGCCGGCGGCCCCGGCTCCATGATGTTCAACATGGGCAAGAGCAACGCGAAAGTCTACGTCAAGTCCTCGGACGGCATCAAGTTCTCGGACGTGGCCGGCGTGGACGAGGCCGAGGAGAACCTGAAGGAGATTGTCGAATACCTCAGTGACCCGCACAAATACACCGAGATCGGCGCATCCATGCCCAAGGGCGTTCTGCTCGTCGGGCCTCCGGGCACCGGCAAGACCATGCTCGCCAAGGCCGTCGCGGGCGAAGCGAACGTGCCGTTCTTCTCCATGAGCGGCTCCGAATTCGTGGAGATGTTCGTGGGCATGGGCGCGTCCAAGGTGCGCGACCTGTTCAAGCAGGCGAAGGAAAAAGCGCCCTGCATCGTGTTCATCGACGAGATCGACGCCATCGGCCAGAAGCGCAGCGGCGGGCAGATCGGCGGCAACGACGAGCGAGAACAGACATTAAACCAGCTGCTCACCGAGATGGACGGCTTTGAGGGCAATACCGGGGTCATCATCCTCGCGGCCACGAACCGACCCGAATCGCTGGATCCGGCGCTTACGAGGCCCGGCCGCTTCGACCGCCGCGTGCCCGTGGAACTGCCCGACCTGAAGGGCCGCGAAGCCATCCTGAAGGTTCACGCGAAGAAGATCAAGACCGAGCCCGGCATCGACTACGGCGCCGTCGCGCGCATGGCGTCCGGCGCATCCGGCGCGGAGCTCGCGAACATCGTGAACGAAGCCGCGCTGCGCGCCGTGAGGGACGGCCGCAAAGCCGCCAGCCAGCGGGACATGGAGGAGAGCATCGAGACGGTCATTGCGGGCTATCAGAAGAAGAACGCCATCCTGTCCGACAAGGAGAAGAGCATCGTGGCGTACCACGAGATCGGCCACGCGCTGGTCGCGGCCATGCAGAGCCACTCCGCGCCGGTGCAGAAGATCACGATCATTCCGCGCACGTCCGGCGCGCTGGGCTACACGCTGCAGGTGGACGAGGGAGACCACTACCTGATGAGCAAGGAAGAGCTCGAGAACAAGATCGCCACGTTCACGGGCGGCAGGGCAGCGGAGGAGCTGATCTTCGGCTCCGTCACCACGGGCGCCGCCAACGACATCGAACAGGCTACGAAGCTGGCCCGCGCCATGATCTCCCGCTACGGCATGAGCGAATTCGGCATGGTGGCCATGGAGACGGTCACGAACCAGTACCTCGGCGGCGACACGACGCTCGCCTGCAGCCCCCAGACGCAGAGCAAGATCGACGAAATGGTCGTCGCGCTCGTGGCGAAACAGTACGAGAAGGCCATGGGCATCCTGAAGGAGAACAAGGCCAAACTCGACGAACTCGCGCATCACCTGTACGAGAAGGAGACCATCACGGGCGAGGAGTTCATGGCCATCCTGAACGCGTAAAAAAAGGGGCGGATCCCGCGAAGGATCCGCCCCCGATTCGTTTCTGTCTTATTTGCTGTGGGCGTAGTCCAGGGCGACGGCGCGGAGCATGGGCTCCAGCCAGGAGGCCGTGTTCTTATCTAACTTCAGGCTCCTCTGCGAGTGGTCGGAGTAGTAAAGCGAAAGGGTCACGTCGTCCTTGTAGCTTCCGTATTCGAACTTGTCCGGGTCGATGCGGCAGAACGCGTCGTAAGCCGTCTCCCAGACCGCGCTGTCCGTCTGATCGTAGATGTCGATCTTCTCGCCGTTCTCCGTAAAGCGCGTGATGAAGCGGTAACCCTCGTCCGCCGTCTGGCCCCACCAGTTGCACTGGAAGGAGCAGGCCGTCTTGTCGTTGATGTACGTGGCGCCGCACAGCACGGGCGGTTCGTACCATTTGATCTCACGGCCGATAGGTTCTGCCAGCTCGTGCAGCAGATCCGACAGTGTAGTGATGCGCCGGTCGGAGGGCTGGTAATACGACACCTGCTCGGTCTGGCCGTCCGCCTTTTCCCAGATGAGGTACCAGTTGCTGTAGTCGCCGCCGTCCAGGATC
>JAIKZT010000034.1 GCA_024682015.1 Clostridia bacterium | reverse complement strand
CGCTTTCTGGACGTGCCGGAGAGCGCCTGGTTCTTCTCCTACGTGGATGGCCTCGCGGAAAGAGGCCTGATGGAGGGCGAAGCCGCGCTGTTCCATCCGAACGAACCCTCCACCCGCGGGGAGATCGTCGAGATCCTTTGGAAACTGGCCGGGTCTCCCGAGGCGGGCGCCTGCCCGTTCACGGACGTCGCGGCAGGGTCTCCCTACGCGCGGGCTGCAGCCTGGGCGTACGAGCACGGCGTTGCGGCCGGCATGGGCGACGGGCGCTTCGCCCCCGAATCTCCCGTGACCCGCGAACAGCTGGCGGCTCTCCTGCGGGCTTACGTGATCGCCCTTGGCAAGGAGGATCTGCTGAACAGCAGCGCGGAACTGACCGCCTTCCTGGATGCAACGGACATCTCCTCCTGGGCAAAGGATTACGTGTCCTGGATCGTAGGCCTCGGCCTGATCGGCGGCACCGCCAGCGGCTATCTGCTGCCCCGCGGCGAGACGACGCGCGCGCAGCTGGCCGTGATCATTACGCAATATTGTTCGAAGATCGAAGAGTAAAGGGGGCTTTTGCCCTCTTTATTTCGTTATTTCCCTGAGGCCTGCCCTTTTCCGTTGCAAGTGTGGTATGATGATAGAAGGGTAGTTCCCGCAGCTATATACAGTCGGGGCGGCGAAAGAGTCCGCCCGCAAGGAGGATATTATGGCAATCAAACTCGGAATCAACGGTTTCGGCCGCATTGGCAGCATCGCTCTTCGCATCGCGCTGCAGCAGCCGGAAATCTTCGACGTCGCCTGCATCGCCAAGCGCGAGGCGGACATCGACTACATGATCTACATGATCCGCTACGATACGGTCTACGGCCGTTTCCCCGGAACGCTGGAGAAAGCTGAAGACGGCATCATCATCAACGGCAAGAAGATCCTGGTCTACAGCGAAGGCGACGCGTCCAAGATCCCCTGGGAAAAGCTCGGCGCCGAATACATCGTCGACGCGACCGGCGCCTACGTCAAGTCCGAGGACGCAAAGGATCACTTCATCGGCGGCGCGAAGAAGGTCATCATGTCCGCTCCGGCCAAGGATAAGGTCACCCCGACGTTCGTCTACGGCGTGAACCAGGAGAAGTACGAGTCCTCCATGGACATCGTCTCCGCAGCGAGCTGCACGACGAACTGCCTGGCGCCCCTGTGCAAGGTGCTGCAGAACGAGTACGGCATCGAGGGCGGCCTGATGTCCACGATCCACGCGGCAACAGCCAAGCAGAAGGTCGTCGACGCCAAGTCCCTGAAGGACTGGAGAACGGGCCGCAGCGTGTTCGGCAACATCATTCCGACCGCGACCGGCGCCGCGAAGGCCGTCGGCCTGGTCATCCCCGAGATCAACGGCAAGCTGACGGGCATCGCCTACCGCGTGCCCATCGCGGACGTCTCCGTGATCGACCTGAACGTAAAGCTCGAAAAACCGACGCACTATCAGGACATCTGCGAAAAGGTGAAGGCCGCGTCCGAGACGTACATGAAGGGCGTGATCGAATACGTGGACGACGAAGTCGTTTCGTCAGACTTCATCGGCGCGTCCACCCCGACCTGCTTCGACGCGCGGCAGGGCATCGAGATGAACGAACAGTGGTTCAAGCTGATCGCCTTCTACGACAACGAGTGGGGCTACACTGCGAACATGCTGCGCCTGATCGCGCACATGGCGAAGGTGGACGGAAGAGCGTAACGGCAGCACAAAGGCTAAGAAGGGCGGTTTCCCGGATCTGTATCGGGAAGCCGCCTTTTGTGATGCTCTCTTAACGATTATTGGCCTGCGGGGTCCTGTCCGCAGCCATCCTCATGCCTTGCGATGCTCGCCGCGGACGGGGGCGCCGCGGACTGCGCTTCTCGGCACGAGCCTCTCTGCGGCCACCCCTCCGGCCTCGATTGTGAATCTGCGGGGTCCTGCCCGCAGCCATCCCTTTGGCCTTAGCGTCTTTCTAAACGCTGTTTCGCATTATTTCCGGGCTTTGTAATCCCTGCGCACTTCCTCCAGCATGTCCCCGCTGTCCATCATGGCCATGAAGGCTTTTGCGGAGCCGGCGCTCCTCGCCTTGCTGACGACCTTGGACATGACGTCGAAATTGATCTCCGTACCTACGGAATCGTTGTTGTAGCGGGCCGCGCGGCTCGCGGAGATGCCCAGCCTTCCGGCTTCCTTCACCGCGTCGATGTTGGCGCCCAGGAACATGAACTCCCAGTGATGCTTTTCCTTTTCGTGCTCGATCATCTGTTTGACCCTGTCGTAGGTGTACTGGCGGCTGGCGTTCTCCATGCCGTCCGTCGTGATGATGAACAGCGTCTTTTCGGGGACGTCTTCCTCGCGCGCGTATTTGTGGACGTTCGCGATGTGATGGATGGCGCCGCCCACGGCGTCGAGCAGGGCTGTGCAGCCGCGCACGTAGTACTGGCGGTCCGTGAGCGGCTCCACCTTGTTGATGTCCACCCGGTCGTACAGCACTTCCGTGCGGTCGTCGAACAGCACGACGGACACGAGCGCCTCGCCTTCCTCCTTCTTCTGTTTGTTCAGCATGCTGTTGAAACCGCCGATGGTATCGGCTTCGAGCCCGCCCATGGAGCCGCTTCTGTCGAGGATCATGACCAGTTCCGTTACATTCTTTTTCATTTTCGTTCCCTCCTGTATGCTTTTGATAGCCAGCCCGTCTGCCAGCCTTGTTTCCCTTTGCACCATGAGCATAGCAAAACCCGGAACGCAAAAGGTCGCTTCGCAAGCGACATTTTGCGCGCTTTGGGGTATAATGAAAACGGATCGTGGTACGGACGGAGGCTTATCTCATGCGTGAGACCGACGAACAACTGTATAGCCGGTTTCTCGCGGAAGGAAACAGCGCAGATCTTGCGGAACTGCTGGAGCGGCACCGCGATTCCCTGACGCTGTTCCTCTTCGGGATCGTACACGACATGGAGGACGCGGAGGACCTGATGCTGGACGCCTTCGCCCACGCGGCCTCCGGCGCGAGATTCTCCGGAAGAAGCTCGTTCAAGACGTGGCTGTTTTCCATCGGCAAGAACCTCGCCTACATGCATCTGCGCAAAAGGCGTCCGTTCCTGCAGCATCGCGACGCGGCGGATGAAGCCAGTCCCTCGCCGGAGCTGAGCATCCTGAAGGAAGAGCGCAAGCAGCAGCTCTATCAGGCGATCCAAAAGCTGCACGAGGACTACCGGCAGATCCTGATCCTGCTGTATTTCGAGGACATGTCCTGCGAGGAAGCCGGGAGGGTCATGGGTAAAAACCGCCGGCAGGTCTATCATCTGGCGGATAGGGGAAAGGCCGCGCTGAAGACGGAACTGGAAAGGATGGGATTCGAACTGACATGAATCTGGAAGGGTCTCTGACGCTGCTTCAGATCGCCGCGGTCATGTTCGTCCTGCTGCGGACGATACGGCTGGTCCAGCGGGGGAACGGTTCCACAGCCCCGGTGCTTTTCGCGTTCGCCATGGCGTGCGCCCTGCTCAGCGATTTCTACTGGCTGGCCTACGACATTCTCCGCCCCGATACGCGCATGCCCTTCGCCGCCAACGAGATCGGCGAATGGGCTCTTTTTCTGCTCCTCGGCGCGTCGCTGAACGCGGACCAGCCGGAAAAACAGCCCTTTTCGCGAAAGGAAACGGCAGGCGCCGCGCTGTTTGCAGCGTCGAGCACCGCCCTGTGGATCGGCTGGTCCGGCGAATGGGTGCAGGATATCCTGACAGGGTTTGCCTTCGGCTATTTCCTGTGCTGCGCCGCCTCCCACGCCGCGCGGTCGAAGGCGTATCCCGCCGGCCTGCGAAGGCTTTTGCGCGCGGCCTGTCCCGTGCTCATTGCGTCTCAGGCAGCCCTGTTTTTCGTGCCTGACCCGCTGAAGAAGCCTCTGGATCTGTTCTGCTACGCGCTGATGTTTACCGTGATGGCCGTTCTGTTCGTCTTTGCGGTCCGCGCAATCCGCATCGGCGCTTCCCGGGATAAGGCTGTCAGCCTCTCTTTTTCCCTCTTTGCCTGGATCACCACGACCATGTACATGAGCGCCGGCAGATTCTACGATGCCGCGGTGGCCGTCATGTCGCTGTGCCTCGTGCTGATGCTTCTGTCGATCGAAAGGGAGGCCGTCTCATGATCTACGCGGAAAACATCCTCCTGTGCATCGCCATTCCCCTCGTCGTTTCGCTCCTGTTCCTGCGGGGCGACGTCAGGCGCTTTGTCGGCGCCTTTCTGCTGGGGATGGCCGTATGCCTCATCTCCGCGTACATCAGCGGGTTCATCAATCTTACCGCGGGCATGACGGCAAACGATGCGGCCGTGTTCCTCGCGCCCGTCGTCGAAGAGCTGATGAAGCTCTTCCCGCTGCTGTTCTTCCTGGTGCTCTTCGCGCCGGCGGATCGGACGATGACCATGCTGGCCGTCGCCATCGGCGCGGGCTTTGCCACGTTTGAAAACTGCTGCTACATCCTGACGAACGGCGCGGGCAGTCTGCCGTACATCCTGATCCGCGGGCTGGCCGTCGGCGTCATGCACATCGTCAGCGTCGCGGCGCTCTCCATCTGGCTCATCGCGGCGAAGCGCCTGGGCGTCTTTTCGTTCCCTGCTGTCGTAGGCGGGCTATCCCTGGCGATGATCTTCCACGCCATGTACAATCTGCTCGTGTCGGTGGGCGGCCTCCCCAGCATCATCGGCTATCTGCTGCCGCTGCTGACGGCCGCCGCGCTGGTCTTCCTCTACCGCAGGCTGCCGATCCTGTCCCTGCCCGAGGATTAGCAAGGCTATCATGCCGCCCGAAAGGGCGGTTTTTCTTTTGTTTTCTTTTTGCGGTACGGGTGGGTAAAAACGCGGGATCGCGCAACTAATTAGTACCAAAGATATTCAGACTTTTTTTCAGAGGTGAAAGACAGTGAAGTACGGAAAGGAAGAAGCTCTCAAGGAGATCCTGCGGCGCAGCGAGCAGATCACCGTTCAACGGGATCTGAGGCTGACGCGGGCGCTTTCCGCCGCGGCTTGCGCGCTTTTTGCCGCGCTCATCGCGGTGATCGCGCTGCTGCCGTCGCACGGCGCCGCTCTGCCCGCGGGATCCGTTTACGGCGCGTTCCTGCTTTCGGCAGAGGCTGGCGGGTATGTGCTCGCAGCCGTGATCGCCTTCGCGCTGGGCGTTCTCGTGACCCTGCTGAGTCAGAGACGCCGGCGAAGCGGCAGCCAAAAGCCATACGCGAAGGAAGGAGACAAGGAGTAAGGTACCATGAGAACGCGCATTTTATCGGTTTTGCTGGCGCTGAGCCTGGCGCTTGCGTTGATGCCGGCCGCGCCGGTCTGGGCGGAGACGTACCCAGACCCGGCCTATAACCGGCTGGGAACCCCGGAGGTAGCCATTTTCAACCTGTACACCGGGGCCAATTCAGACTTTTTTAAGAAAGAAATGCCCAACCACTTCTTCAATGCGGTGGCTGCCGGAAAGTTCACGAAGGAGGGTGACGCGAACAGTTACCTGAATTACGAAGTGAAGGTGACCGACAGCTGCAGTTACTGGTGGTGGCGTTTTGCGGATTCCAACCTGGCGCTCCTCAGCGACAAGTACGGCCAGCTGAAGGTCGGCTATGCGACGACGCTGAAGAACAACTCCCACAAGCACAGCTATGGATTCCTCGGCGTTTATTCCTCCAGCATGACGAGCTGGATGGTATCCTCCCTGTTCTGCGGAGGCATTCGGGAAGCGGTCTATTCGAGCCGGAATCCCAGCACGAATACGTGGCGCTTAGGCAACGGCGAATTCAGCGAGATGCCCGATGTCGTCAACGGCGCCAACAGCCGGTTCACGGGAGTCAACCCGTACATCAGCAGGGGGCTGCAGCTGGAGTTTACCAACAGCACCATCTATTATGACGGCGGCAAGAAGGAGTGCCACTGCGGCGGCTCATCGGAAGGCTGCGTGGTCAGCTTCTACGACGGCATCGCGCCGGCGATCAGCTCCGTGGAGATCCTGAGAGACGGCACTGCCTGCACGAATTTCAAGGCGGGCGACACCGTCACCGTCGTGCTGCGCTGCACGGAAGCGCTGCGCTTCGCGGATGACAGCGCCTCCGGCAAGGGCAATGTCTGCATCGGGCTGATCCCGGAAGCGTCGTTCGAGCGCCTTTACGCGCATCTGACGAAACTCGATCAGGAAAGCCTTACGTTCACCTATACGGTTCCGGCGGACGAAACGCGGCTGCTTTCGATCACGGGCCTCGACCTGAAGGCGGCTCCTTCCGGCGGGACATCTCTCATCAGCAGCGAAGCGAACGTAACGCTCACCCATCTTTACAGGGAGCAGATCAGCGGCGCGACCAGAACGTATACGGCGAAGAACCCCACTGCCGGCGGCAGCCCTCTGGGATTTACGAAGACGACGAGCGTCGTTACCGACATGGCCGGCAACGCGCTGGGCGCGGCCGTACCTGCTACGCATTTCTACATCGACTGTGAAAAGCCCTTCGCGGCCAGAGCCGTCCTTACGCCCGTCCTGAACAACAGCGACGTGAAGGCGGCGCTCGGCAAGACGGGCATGGCGTCGAATACAGGCAACAGCGAGGATTCCAGCGATCAGTACCTCGGCGTCGGCGACAGCTTCGACGTCACGCTGTACATGAACGAGGTGGTGACCGGCTCGAACGTTACGCTTACCACGAACATCGTCAAAAACGGGTCGCCGGTCGTGCTGACGGCGCAGCCTGCCGGAACGGTCAAGGCCAGCAGCCTCAACCTCGGCACGCAGTTCGGCCGGGGCGCCTCCGGCGGCATGGTCTCCGTGTTCAAGACGGATTCCGTCGCCATCGAGGACGGTATGACGGTGAACGGTTCAAACGGCATCAAACTGAATGCCATCGGCTATGCCAGCATCGCGGACGCTTCCGCGAACGCGGCGCAGAATACTTCCACCGCCTTCAGTCCTACCTCTGTTTATTATGTGGATACAGCGGCACCCTCCGCTGTCATCAGCGACGCGGTGCAGACCGCCGGCATCAACAGCCGTTTCTACGTGCCGTTCAAGGTAACGGATACCGCTTCCGGCGTTACGGCGCTTCCCGCGACGCTGACGCTCAGTGCGGGGAATTCTTCTTCCGCGATCCGCTACGCGGTCACCGGTTCTACGGCTGCCCCGACTTCCTGGGAGACGGGAACATTCGGTTCTTCCATCGCCTTCACGCAGACGGGCGCGCAGCAGTATCTGCACGTGGAGCCTGCGACAGGGGCGGTATACGATTTCAAGAACAACGCTGCCGTCAAGTTTACCCTGTCGGATTACGCGGGCAACAGAGGCACGACTGCGGAGAGGACGCTCGCGGGCGTCAGCTTCGACTCGGTCGTGCCGAATATCTCCGCAGGCGCGGTGAACCGCAGCTACGACAACGCGCACGATCAGGGCATCCTGTCCGTGACGATCAGCGTGCAGGACAGCGGCGGCATAGCCTCCGTCTCATACCTGTGGGCGGATGCCGGCGCGAACGTTACCGCCGATACCGCCGGCTGGACCGCCGCGATCGGCGCATTGGATGAGTATCCTGTTCAGGCGGATGTTACGGCGGAAGCCGTCATACCGGCAGACGCGGAGCTCTTTAACAAGGATCTGTGGGTCAAGGCTGCGGATGCGTCCGGAAACGTCAGCGTAAAAAACCTCGAGGCATTCGGCTACGATCTCAGAGACATTGATTATGAACTGTCCTATGAATCCGGCTCCGGCGTCGCGACGGAAGCCCTGGTGGGGATCACGAGCCTCGAAGCGGGCGGCAGCCTCGTCTTCGACGTGCGGCGGTCCGACGCGCCGGATACGCACTACGTATACGCGGCGAACGCTGCGCAGGCCAACATCTTTGATGGCGCCTGGCATACGGCGGCTTTCAGCGATGCTTCCGGATACAGCTTTACGGACCTGGCGGATGCAGGAGACTTCACGGACGGCTTTACCGGCAATCTGTACGTCACGGTCTATTCCGGAAAAGGGGATACGATCACGACCGGCACGGATGCCATCACCGTTAATACAAATGCGGGGAAGAGGACCCTTACGCTGCGCATTTCCGCGCCTGGAAACGCTATCAGCGACGTGTTCACCGGAACGAACGTCCTGACCGCGGCGATGGGCGCCTGCAGCCGGGTCAGCGGGCTTCCCTGGAAATACGGCAGCGGCGAGACTGTCTTAAGCACGCTGGACGGCGCGCAGCTGCTCATCGACCTCGGAGACGATAAGAACGGCTGGGGCTTCGCAGACGTCGATTGGGACGCATCGTTCATCTCCATGGACGGTGTAAAACTCTGCGACATCGGCATCGGCTCCGTGCAGACGATCACGCTGCCGGCTTCCGATCGATACACGGACGGCGAACACACGCTGTCGCTGACCCTGGCGCGCCATTCCGACACCAGCGTATACAGCGCAGGGCTCGGCCAGACCGTCTTCATCGACGGGACGAAGCCCGGCAACCTTGCTCTGGGCGTGCTGGCCAAGGAGAGTGAGGGCTTTTACGTGGAGCTCGCGTATGAACCCAGCGAGGTCATATACCTCCCGTTCACCGGCGACCACACGATCGTGCTCGGCGCGCACGCGCTCGACGCAAGCGGTGCGCTCGTCGACCTGAGCGGCGCGGCGAACTTCGAAGGTGCGATGGACATCGTCGCCTGGAACACGGCGGATCCCAGTGCTGTCATCAGCCTCGCGGACGCCCACCTCGATAAGGACGTGTACACATCCTACGACGATGCGACCGGCGAATACTCCTTCGACGTATCCATTTCCCGCTGGGACAATGGGGATACGACCACCGGCGCCCGCATCCTGACGATCGGAGCGCAGACCGACGCGGCGACCGGCACGCTCGGCCTTCCTGCGGATGAAGACAGCGTCATCGCGCTGCAGGTGCGCTACGCCAACGGCAAGGCGTCGGCCATCACTTACCTGACCGTCCATCCCGTCACCATGAGCCTTTCCGGTGCGGTCTCCATTACGCCGTCCGGCGAGGGCATCCTCACCGCGGACCCGGGCACGGCCAGCGTCATCTTTACGCCAGCGGACGGCATCAATATGGCCGGCTATACGATCCACTGCGATCCGGGCTGGCTGTACGAGGACGGCGACTACAGGTACGGCTGGGGCGGCGGCGAGATGCTTCCGGAGAGCGACGGGACGTATGTCTATACGATCCCGACTGCGGACGCGGAAGCGTACGAAGCTCTGAACAATGCGATCGTGGCGGCCGCGGAAGCGGGTGACGAGGAGCTTTACGAGAGCCTGATCAACGAATACGGCGTTCACAGGGGCATTTTCGAGCCGAACCGCCTTGAAGAAGACGGCGGTGCGCTCACTTACAGAAGCATGATCGCTGAAGGCGGCGAACCGGTCGGCTTCTACGTCGTCTATGCGACGGACGCCTTCGGAAACGAAGCCGTACTCGGCATGACAACGAATGGCGTGATCGCCGACGGCTCTCAGCCCGTCATCAGTGACAAGACCATCCATCTGAACGGCGACAACACCTACACGGCCGTCTTCACGATCCGCGACGACAGCTTGTTCGCGGGCGAACAGCCAATGTCTGTGGAACTCTCCTACGACAGCGCCTACAGCGCTGCGATCGGCGCGGACGGCGAGAAGCTCGTCCTGGAGGGGATTACCGACGGCTATGCGTGGAGTGCTGAAGACGCCAACAAACTGGGCATCCTCAGCGTGCAGGCGAGCTTAACGCGCACCGGCAGCTATGCCGGCGATGCGGATCCGTATTTCATCATCGCCACGTATCAGGGAGGCATTACGGACGCGTATCTGACGCTTACGGTCACGGGCGCCATCAGCCCGAAGATCACGTCGGCAACGGATATGACCCTGAACATCGCAGTCACCGACGCGCATGGCAACACGCGCGTAACAGACCCGTTCCTGGACGATGTGGACAGCCTGGCTCTGGTCGGGGTCACCGCAAACGTCTGCGGCGAAAAGCCTGCGGTCGTCTCCTCGGTGTACGCGGAGACGGGCGAGGGGACGGACCGCGCGCTGAACCTCGCGTTCAACATGCCCGTCCAGCCTGAGGACAGCTGGATCCTGCGCGATCCGACCGGCTTTGCGGAAAGCTGGACCGACGCGTTTCCCGTCTGGAATGACGGCGCGTGGACGATCCAGTTCACCGACGCGTTCGGCGACCGCTATGCAGAGGAAATCGTTCTTGACGGCGTGTTCGGCGAATACGGCATCGATCTGTCGATCTCGACGCTCGAACCGGTCTCGGCGGCCGAAGGGGTGACCATCACCGCGGGCTCGGACGGTGAAGGCGAGACCGTCAGCGGCAGCACGAAGGCGACGGAGAGCGGTTCCTACCGGGTCACGCGCGAAGGTGCGACTGGCACGGACACGCTGACCATTCAGCTGAACAATATCTTCTCCGGGGCGCCTGTCCACACAGTGTACTTCTACTTCGAGGAACTCAAGGAAAGCTTCGCGGCGGGTGAAAATCCGACCGGCGATACTGCGGGGTCCGTCACCGTCTCTTATGCGACGAACCGCGAAACGAGCCCCGTAGGGGCCACGTCGCAGACGATCAAGTACGAAGATGGCAGCGACGCATACAACTTCCAGTATTACGACGCATTTACGGATCAGACGTACCCGATCCATGGCAAACTGAGCGATTACGGCATTACGCTGGCGCAGCCCGCGGCCGAGTATGAAGATACCGCGGCGCCGGCCGTCGAACTCGTGACGGTCTGGGCGCAGAAGGGCACCGGATTCGTAAAGCGTGAGGCCTTCCCCGGCAGCGCGGGCGAGGCGGAGATCCGCAATGCCATCGACGTGTCCGGCCTTGCGCAGAGCTACGATCTCGTGGTGACCGCGTCCGACTATTCCAAATGGAAGGTGGTCGTAAAGGCCTCCGCGCCCGCGTCCATGGCGTTTGCCGACGAGAGCGACGCCATTGCGGGCGTAACGGTGAACGGCAACAATGTCCTGATCGAAAACGAGGTCGCCGGCGACTTCTATATCGTCGTCGTCGACAACGCCGCGGCGGATTCCGCTGCGAGTGCGGACAACTTCACCTGCATCAAGGTGCCCTCGGGCGGCTATCACTTCGACAAGACCCCGCCGGTCATCGAGACGAATACCGTCAGCACCTCACTCTACGAAAGGACGGTCTACATCAAGGCCACTGATTTGGATGACGCCGGAAACGACCAGTCCGCAGGCGTAAAGCTCAGCGCAGCAGGCCTTCTGGACAACACCGGCGCCAATGCGGCTGAATATCCCTGGAAACTGGAGTTCGACGACAACGGCACCGTCGTCGTAACGGCGACGGACGGCGTGGGCAACACGCAGACGGCCGTGGTCAAGGTGACGGGCATCGACGCGTCGTACCCGGTCCTGACGGTCACGTGGTCGCCCTGCGCCAAGAGCGCGGTCACCGGCAAACTGGATCCTTCGAATCCGGCCGCAGGCCCGGTCAACACCGACGTCGTGGCTCACATATCCAGCGACAAGACGATACGCCGCCTCTCCGCGACCTATAAGGTCGGAGACGGAGAGAAGACGCCTTACGACTTCGCCGCCGGCGCGGGCTGGGGCACGATCGAATATGCCAGAGAACTGGCGACCGTGACGTTCGAAAATCCCGCGGGCAGCCTGACGGTCACGCTGACCGTGACGGGCCCCAACGGCAGGAGCACGGATGCGGTCCTCGTTCTGGGCGAGGGGGTCATCGACAGGGTGAAACCCGTGCTGGTCACCCGCACGGACGAGCCCGTGATCCGCGACGGCTATACCGTGCCGCATGCGGAGACGCACACGCTCACATTCAACGAGGACGTCTTCTGCATGGACTACGGCAAGCCCGGCGACGTCTATAGCGACGCCAACCCGTTCTCGCTGACCATGACGGAAGACGAGTCCATGACGCTGCAGTTTGCGGACAGAGCCGGCAACATCACGACGGTGGCGGTTTCCTCAGCGGGGATCGACAGCATTGCGCCTGCGCTCGACATCGACGTGCCCGAGAATGCGGACGCCATGAATACGGCCGTTACCGTAACGGTCCAGACGGACGAGTTCTGCACGCTCACGGCGAGCGATCCTTCCGTCACGTGCGGCGCGATGATCGAGACGATCGTGGACGGCGAGACCGTCTGGACGGCAGAGCTGACCGCGTCGAAGAACGGCGCGTTCCGCCTGACGGCTGCGGACGCTGCGGGCAACGAGACCTCGCAGGTGTTCCGGGTCAGCAGCATCGACCGCACGATACCCACGATCAGCTTTGATACGTCCACCGTCGTCATCCGCCAGGGTGCGGAGATGGAGGAACTGGAAGCGAAGCTCGTCGCCGGCGTGAACCTCTGGGACAACGTCGAGATCGCGGACGGCACGCTTGCCTGGACTCTCTCCGACGACGAGGAAGTCGCGCTTTCCGACCTGCTCGACACGCCCGGCGTGTACGCCTTTGTCTACACCGTGGAAGATACGGCCGGCAACGAGGGCGAGGCTATACGCTATGTGCGGGTCATCGACGGCAGCCAGCTCGACGTCGCCATCGACGGCGAGGTGGCCGAGATGGACGGCACGATGAACGTCCAGGTCGGCGCGCACCTGCTGACCGTCGGCAACCTGCAGGAAGACGGCGAACCCTATACCGTCAAGCTCGTCCGCGGCCTCTGGTCCGCGGGCCAGATGAAGCGCACTTCGGGCGATATCGAGATCGGCGAAGACGGCAGCTTCACCATCGAAGACGCCGGATTCTATACCCTGTACATCACGACGCAGTCCAGGCATACGTTCCGGACGCTGATCTACGCGGAAGAGTAAGGAGGAGACGAACATGAAGATCTTCAAACGATTTCTGGCAGCGCTTCTGTGCTTTGCCCTGATCCTTCCATCCGTATCCGCGTATGCGTTCGCGTTCGACGGCGACGTGCTCTCGATCAGCAACGGATATATCGAGGCGTACGTATCGAAGAAGAACGGCGGCTTCCTCGTGAAGACCGCGGAGGGCGACATCCTGCGCAAGTCGGACAACAACAAGGATCTGCTCTATCACAGCTCGGATTACGACACCTCGTTCGTCTCCTTCCGCGTGGAAAGCGGGACGGGCACGAAGGACTATCTGTTCGGCGGCAAGTATCCGGGCGCCAGCGCGGTCAGCGTGACCCAGCCCATGGAGGGCGGCGACATCATCGCCGTCTGGTCCGTGGACGGGATCACGTTTACGCAGACCGTTTCGCTGGCCATAGACGAATCGAACGAACACGGCATGGTCTGCGTTTCGCTCGCCGCGCAGAACGACGGCAGCGAGGCGAAGTCCGTCAAGGCTAGGATCCTGCTGGACACCTGCCTCGGCGAGCAGGACTACGCCTATTATCAGGTCCAGGGCGGCAACCTGACGGATACCATCGCGACGGAGCAGATCCTGAGGGACGAGGCGTCCATCCGGAGCTTCTACGCGGTGGATGACATCGGCAGCCCCCAGATCACGGCTTACGTGGTCTCCGAGCCCTATCAGGCGGCGATCGGACACTGGAACGATCTGGCGTCCACGCTGTTCGATTTCGCCCCGGACGCTTCCCTGAACTTCACGAACCCCATCAACGACTATCTGACGGCGGACAGCGCCTGCGCCATGTACTACGACCTCGGCACGCTGGCCAGCGGCCAGTCGCAGACCGTCACCAGCAACTACGGCGTGTACTCCAACCACAACGTGGATCTGGCGAACCGCATCGCGGTCAACACCGTGGCGCCGCTGCGCCTGATGCTCAACGACGAGAAGACCGCCTACGAGCGCCAGAGCGAAATGGGCATCGCGGACTTCGCCGTTACGGTGAGCGCGGAGAATTACGCCAGCGACGATGCGGAAGATCTGACGGACGTCATCCTCGCGGTGCGCAGCACGAACGCGCTGCAGCCCCTTGGCGACACCGGTAATGCGCTGGACGGCTTTACGTACGACACGGTCGCCCCGCTCACGGCCGAGTGGGGCACCATGGAAGTGGGTCAGACGATCACAAAGCAGGTCTATTTCAAGGCCAAGCCCCTCGTTTCGGCGAGCTATGAGCGGGTCACCATCGGCTTCTACAAGGACAGCGTGACGAGCGAGAACCTGCTGGGTGAAAAGCGCGTCTACGTGCTGCTGCCCGGCAGCGACGGCAACATCCCGAAGGTGAGCTTCACGTCCATGACGCCGACCACGATCTATTCGGCCGGCACCCGCCATCTCTACGTGGCGGTCACGAACGAGAACATGCTGATGAACGCGCTCGAGCAGGGCACGTGCATGCTGAAAGCGTACAAAACGGGCAGCAGCATCTTCCGCGATATCCCTGCGGACGCCGTTACCATCACGGACGGCATCGCGGACATCGCCCTGACGGAAGACATCCAGCTCGCGAAGGGCAGCTGGTTCCTGCAGCTCGAATGGACGGACGAGGCCGTGTCGCAGGAGATCGTGACGGAGGAGTACAAGCTCCAGACCGCGCCGATCCTGCAGTTCCAGGTCTCGGACGACCCGAAGTACCGCAACGACTGCTACGGCGTTCTGGCCGCGGTCAAATACGGCAAGGGAACGAACGACTATCCTTACTATTACAGGCTCGAAAACTTCCGCGACGAGGCCGCTTTCCAGAACTTCGCGGCGGAGGACAATCACTTCACGGAGATCCTGCTCGTGTTCCGCGGCGAATTCACGGCGGACAACCGCTATCTGAAGAAGAACGAGGACGGCAAGACGGTCGGCGCGCTGTACTATACGGCGGTCAGCAAGAAGACCGTTGACCCGAACACCCGCGAAACGACGGTCACGAACGGCATCACCATCAACGAGTGCCTCGACTTCGAGGGCGGCACGATGTCCATTTACTACGAGGACTACGGCTCTGGCGTCGCATTTGCTGAACAGTCGCCCATCCTCGTGGAGTTCGACGGCGACCTGTACACGAGCGACGCGCGCACGTCGGTGTGGACCGGCAAGGCTGCGCTGACAAAGTTGGAGCAGGGCGAGAATTACTCGCTGATCCACTACGACGCCAACGGCAAGCGCAAGGCTACGCAGGCCGACCCGATCACCCTGATCTGGCCGAACGTTTACGGTCTCGCGCAGACGCTGGCGGGCATGGCGTTCAAACTGGCGTACGGCCAGTTCGGCGTCATGGAGAATTCGGAGGGCGAGATCGGCCGGACCGTCTCCTTCGCCGCGAGCCTGTCCCTGAAGTTCATGTCCAGCGGGGAAGAGGACGACGAAGGCACGGTCAACTACTTCGGCCGCATGAAGGAGCTGTGGACCGACTGGCGCGGCGCCAGCATCTGTCAGTACGCCTATCACGGAGCCCGGTTCGAGAAACTGACGGACATCAGCATGAACGATACGGATCAGAGCGGTTCCAAGGACAAGGGCGTGCAGGCGTCCGTCATGGTGCAGGACATCCTGTTCGGCTGCGGCCAGGGCCTCGTGGGGCTCAACTTTACCGTGGACGTCGGCGTGAAGAACATGATCGACTCCCTGCCTAAACTGACGGGCAAGCTGTCCATCAATACGATCAACAACTGGTCGTTCGGCCTGGCCGGCTCCTGCAAGATGAGCAACAAGCTGAACCTCGAGGCGAAGCTGAGCTTCAAGAGCTATAAGAACGTGCCCATTCCCGATGAGATCTACTTCTTCATCGGCGGGTTCAACCCGGGGCTCAACATCGACGGCGCCGGCGTCGTGTGGATCACCGGCGGTGGCGGCGGCATCTCCAACCTCTACGATACGATCTTCTGCAAGAGTGGCGTACCGCCTCTCAAGCTGATCATCGCGGCGAGCTTCAGCATCATCCAGGTGCTGGACGGCAACGCCAAGCTGACGCTGGCCCTGACCGGCCTCGACCTGACGGCCAGCGATCTCAAGATCTTCGGCGAGATCGAAGCGATCCGCAAGGTCCAGCTGGGCCTGTAGTGGTATCCCGACATCAAGATCCAGGCGGGCATCTACGTCAGCATGTTCGAACAGGTCATCGAAGGCCAGGGATACATCGTCCTGATCGGCAAGAACTACACCGACTGGTTCTTCGAGATGTTCATCAAGGCTGCCCTGAAGATTCCCGCATCCGTTCCTCTCGTCGGCGGCATGACGCTCGTCGGCGCGGAGCTGGGCGTGAGCACGAAGAAGATCTGGGGCGCGTTCGAGGCGCTCAAGCTCGGCATCGGCGTAACGTATTACTGGGGTGAGAGCACCGTTCACTTCGGAACCGCCTCCGACAAGGCGCAGCCCACGTATCCCAACCTGCTGCTGAACGGCTACGACGCCAAGGGCGAGGGCGTTCCCGTCGCCTACGACGCGGAGAATGACCGCACCCTGTACGCGCGCTTCGGCACGAACTTCGAGGCGCCCAGAACGGCTCAGGTGCTCGGCGCAGACGACCTCGTCCTGATGGACGCTTCGGGCGTCTGGTCCGATGGCGGGCGCGTTTCCCACAAGTTCAACCTCGGTTCCTACAACGCCGCGAGCAACGCGGCTGCCGCGGTGCAGTTCAATTACGAAGCGGAGAGCCTCGAGCAGGCGAAGGCCTTAGCGAGCGGCTTTACCGTCAAGGACGGCGCGAACGCGGCCTTCCCGCTGGCGCTCTACGACGGCGCGAACGCGGACAGCGCGAACGCCAACATCACCTGGGACGAGGCGACGGGCACGGCGACGTTCGCCTTCACGGTAACGGACGAGAGCCAGTACGATAAGGACTGGTTCGTGTCCACCGGATCGACGCCTGCGGACGTCGTGCTGTACAACGTGCTTCCGCTGCCCGAGCTGACGGGCGTTTCCGCTCCGGCCGCTCTGGCCGCCGGCGGCTCGGCCGCGGTCACCTGGGACGGCACCGGCTTAGACGAACTGGACAGCGTCAGCTTCTTCCTGGCGAAGAGCATGGATCCGACCGAAGACGACGGCGCGGGCTACCCGCTGACGAGCGCGGCCTTCCCGGGCGGCGTGGACGACAGCGCGGTGATCCAGAGCAGATCCGTTACCCTGACCGTTCCTGCGGACATCCCGGCGGGCGACTACTACCTGCGCGCCGTGTATGCCAAGGACGACCAGGTGAACGGCTCCATCTATGGCACGGCGACGATCGCGGTCTCGAACGCGAACATGCCGGCAGCTATCGGCACGCCTTCCGTCAGCGCGGCGGGCGACCTGCGCTACGGCGTGGAGATCCCGCAGACGAGCGATGCCAACACGGCCGGCTATTCCGTGACCATCTATGACGAAGACGGCAGCGCGACGGACATCGCGGGCCTCACCTTCGATAAGGCCGCCTCCGGCGCGACCTCCTTCGAGATCGGCGGCAGCTACACGGCTCCGGTCAGAGCGGACGCGGACAACGCCGAATCCGCGCTTACCGGCACGGCCGTCTACGGCCTGGAGGGCGGAAAGAATTACAGCATCGGGATCACCCCGTACAAGACGGTGGATGCGGACGGAGACGGCGAGGACGACACGATCGTCTACGGCGCCGAATACAAGACGGCAGCCATCGCGCTTCCCGAAGCGGTGACCCCGACAGCGACGCTGACGGCTGAAGGCAAAACCATTCCGGCTATGACCGCGGCAGAAGCGGCGGCCGTCGGAACGGCAGCGCCGCAGCAGGCGGGCCCGGCCTTTACGGTCAGCGACCTGACCGTCACCGCGGCGTTCTCCGAACCCGTGTCCGGCACGTGGACGCTCGACAGCAGCGACCTGTGGGAAACTATGGACGATGATGCAGCCGTCACGGCCGGCACCTTCGATAATGCGGCCAGCGCGCAGATCGCGCTCACAGGCCTTGCGGAGGGCAACCACACGCTGACGCTCGAAGGCAGCGCCGCGGACGGAGACCGCTTCGCGTACGAATACCCGTTCACCGTCGACACGACGGCGCCGAGGCTCTTGCTGAGCTCGCCGCTGAACGGCAGCCCGTTCAACGCGGACGGCACCGTGACCATCGCCGGCGTAACGGACCACAACGCCACGCTGTTCGTCAGCGTCGACGGACAGCCGGCTACGGCCTTCATTCCCGAACCCGACATGGCCGGCGTATTCAGCCTGAGCGCGGCCATCCCGCAGGCGAACGGCGCGGCGGCTCACAAGCTGACCATCTACGCGGCGGATCCGCTGGGCAACCGCACGGCGGATAAGGCGATCTCCCTGGTCCACCCGGGCCTCGGCGATCTGCAGGAGCTCATCCTGAAGGTGGACGGTACCGTGCCCGCAAGCGGCGCGATCAACACGGAGACGGCCGGCACGGCTGCTTTGAGCCTGTGGGGCGTCACGTCCGACGGGACGGAATTCGCGCTGGATCCGGACAGGATCCAGTGGAGAGCCATCGCGGCGGAAGGCGCCGCGACCGTCGGTTATGGCGGAGCACTTGCCTATGAAGCCTTCACGAAGGGCTTCGTGGAAGCGATGCTGGAAGTTACCGAAGGCGCGTACCGCACGGCCAGCCTGGCGCTTTATGCGGAGGCGGATAAGAGACTGGTTACCGTGAGCGCGGGCGAAGGCGGCAGCGTTTCCGGCGGCGGCTACTACGAGGTCGGCGAACGCGCGTTCCTGCTGGCGACGCCGAACGAAGGATATTCGTTCGATCACTGGGAGGTGACGGGCGCGACCGTGGCCGACGCCACATCGGCGGCGCTCTCGTTCGTCCTCACGGAGGGCGGAGACATCACCGCCCGCGCGGTGTTCCGCGTGAACGAATACACCATCACCTGGAAGAACTACGACGGAAGCATCATCGATACGACGTCGGTCGGCTACGGCTCCATTCCGAGCCATGCGGCTCCGGAGCGGCCGGGCGACGCGGAACATACCTACACGTTCGCGGGCTGGACGCCCGAGCTGGTCGCGGTCACCGGACCGGCCACGTACACGGCGACGTTCACCGATTCCACGAACGTCTACACGATCACGTGGCAGGACGAGGACGGACAGCTGATCGACACGACGACGGTCGCTTACGGAGCCGTGCCCACGCACGCTGACCCGGCGAAGTCGGCGACGGCGGAATTCACATATGCCTTCGCCGGCTGGAGCCCGGCTGTGGAAACGGTCACGGGCGACGCGACCTACACGGCGACGTACACGGAAACGAGGAGAAACTACACCGTTACGTGGAACGTGGAAGGTGTCCAGACGCAGGAGACGTACGCGTACGGCGAAACGCCTGTGTTCAAGGGAACTTTAGACAAGGCGCCGACGGAGCAGTACAGCTACACGTTCACGGGCTGGAGCCCGGCTGTGGAAGCGGTCACGGGCGACGCCTCCTATACGGCGCAGTACAGCCAGGCCGTCCGCAGCTACACCATCACCTGGAAGAACGACGACGGCAGCGTGATCGACACGACGGAAGCCACATACGGCAGCGTACCCGAGCATGCGGCTGCGGTGAAGGAGGCGACGGACGAGTTCTACTACACGTTCGCCGGCTGGACACCCGCGCTGCAGACCGTAAGAGGCGATGCCACGTATACGGCGACGTACACGGAGGTCAGGAGAAGCTACGTCATCACCTGGCTGAACGAGGACGGCACGCTGATCGACACGACGACCGTGGAATACGGCGCGATGCCGGGTCACGCGGCGCCGACGAAGCCGTCCGACGCCGAGCACACATACACGTTCGCCGGCTGGACGCCGGAAGTGGCAGCGGTCACCGGACCCGCCACGTACCGGGCGACGTTCACCGGCTCCGACCAGGTGTACACCATCACCTGGAAGGATGAGGACGGCAGCGTGATCGACACGACGACGGTCGCCTACGGAGCCATGCCCAGCCATGTGGATCCCGCAAAAGAAGCCACGGCGGAGTACACGTACACGTTCGCCGGCTGGACGCCCGCGCTGCAGAGAGCGGAGGCGGACGCCGCATACACGGCAGTGTTTACGGCCGTGAAGAGAACGTACACCATTACCTGGCTGAACGAGGACGGCACGCTGATCGACAAGACGGCTGCGGAGTACGGCTCCGTTCCCGCCCATGCGGCTTTGGCCAAGGCTGCGACGGAGGAGTATACCTACGTCTTCGCCGGCTGGACGCCGGAAGTCGCTGCCGTGACGGGCGAAGCCACATATAAGGCTGTGTTCACGGCGGAGAAGAACGCGTACACGGTCACGTGGAACGTGGACGGCAAGCAGACGCAGGAGACCTACGAATACGGCGAAACGCCCGTCTTCAAGGGATCGACGGACAAGCCCGCAACGGCGGAATATACCTACACGTTCGACGGGTGGACGCCCGCGATCGCTGCGGTCACGGGCGACGCGACCTATACGGCGCAGTACAGCCGCAGCGAACGGACCTATGACATCCGCTGGCTCGCCGACGACGGGAGCCTGATCGATGTGACGTCCGTGAAATACGGCGCAGTGCCCGCTCACGCGGACGCCGTGAAGGCGCAGACGGCGGAATACACTTACGTCTTCGCCGGCTGGACGCCCGCGCTGGCCGCCGTGACTGGCGAAGCCTCCTACACGGCCACGTTCCGCGCGGTCCGCAGGAGCTACACGGTCACCTGGATCGTGGATGGCGTCGAATCACAGGAGACATACGAGTACGGCGCGATGCCCTCGTTCAAGGGTACGCCCGAGAAGGCCGATACGGCGGAATACCGCTACACGTTCGCCGGCTGGACGCCCGAGATCGCTTCGGTCACGGGTGACGCGTCCTACACGGCGGTCTTCGACGAGACGGCCAGGAAGCGCCTCGGCGTCACTGGCACGACTGTCGCTGAAGGCTCTGTGACGGTCACGTTCGTGAACGAGATCGAGCCGGGCGCGGTGGCGATCGTCGCGCTCTACGACGAAAGCGGGCGCTTCATCGGCATCATGACCCAGGAGCTGCCCGTGGGCGAGGAGACGCCGCTGACGGTGCCGACGGAGGACTACGCCGATCCGGATACGGCCGGCGTGTTCATCGTCAACGCCGACATGAAGCCTGAGGACGCGGAGGTGATCATCCTCCTGGATGAGGACCGCCCGTAAGAGCCCGAAAACGGTCGTCCGGCGCGCCGGACGATGAATTACCCTAAATGAACGAATAAACCCCGCAGAGAGCCTTTTAGAGGCCTTCTGCGGGGTTTTGCGCGCGGGGGATGAGCGCGGGTCACGCGCCGAGAACCGGCTGGCCGTACTCGTCGAGCAGGGCGTTGATCGTGAACGGGTCGAGGATGCGGTTCTCGAGGCAATAGGTGAGGATGAGGTCGGATTTGCTGGAAGGGGAGAGGGCGAGTCCTGCGCGCTTCAGCAGGTCGATGGTCTCGTCGAGGGACAGCTCCAGCGCGACGGCCAGCGCGAGCGCCGTGCTCTTCCTCGGCACGTACTGCGGGTTGCAGCGGATCTTGGAGAACAGCTTGCGGTCGAGCCCCGCGCGCTTGTAGACCTCGGCGTCGGTCTTGCCTCTCTCGTCGATGAGCCGCATCAGCCTCTCCTGGAACGAATCGCTCATGTGCTTCAGCGCCTCTTCGAGCGAGGACTGTTTCGGCAGGCTGTATTGCGGCAAGGGCATGGCGTTGGCGTTGCCGGCGTAGACGGACGGCGCCTCCATGACAGATTCGCAGGTATCCGCAGCGCTTCCAAGGACTTTCTCGTCCGGCGCCGACTCCTTCTTCTGCGCGGAAAAGGACATCTTGTGGAAGAGTTTTTTTCCGCCGGTTCCCGGCCGTTTCGCGGGTTTTGGCGGCATGGGCGCCTCATCGCTTCGCGCCTCCATGGGCACGTAGTGAGCCTCCACGTAGCGCCGGACGTCGTCGAGCAGCATCTGCGGCAGTTCTATGTATTTCTGGACACCTTCGGACATGGTTTTTCCTCCGTTTCTCTGTTTTCATTGTAATGCAGGACCGCACATTTTACAATTTTTTCGTGCATGGCGCCGTCCGCTGTGGTAAAATTATGAAAGGTATTGGAATTACACGAAAGGGGCGATACAAATGAAGAAGATCAAGGATCTCATCTACGATTACAACGACATCTTCCTCGCGCTGCTCATCATTGCGGCGGCAGCTGCCATCATCTTCTGGCGGGTCACCGACATCATGGCATATCCGAAATACCTGTCCGCGAAGGAGCCGGCGCAGCAGAGCGCGAACGTGGATTTTTCGGACGTAGACCTGACGCAGCAGAACGTGGAGGAGTTCAATACGAATCCCGGCAGCGTCGATTCGCAGACCGGCGAAGCGCAGCAGGGCGAGACGGCCCAGCAGCCGGAGGAAACGGGTGAACCCCGCGAAGGCTCCGGCGCAGCGGCGATCACGACGGAGGACGTTACCATTACGATCCCCAGCGGATCGGCCGGCTCCACCATCGCGCAGATCCTCGTGGATGCCAAGGTCATCAGCACGAAGGACGCCTTCCTGAACATGGTGGAAGAGATGGGCGTAGCCGGCAGGCTGAAGGCCGGCACGTTCACCATTCCCGCCGGCAGCGATCTGGCCGAGATCATCGAGATCATTACCCGTTAGGAGGAAAACATGGCTCTCGTAACCACTAAAGAAATGTTCGCAAAAGCGTTGAACAGCGATTACGCCGTCGGCGCGTTCAACGTCAATAACATGGAGATCATCCAGGGCATCGTCGAGGCGGCGCAGGAGGAGAACGCGCCTCTCATCCTGCAGGTCTCCGCGGGTGCGCGCAAATATGCCAAGCCCGCCTATTTAACGAAGCTCGTGGAGGCGGCCATCCTCGACACGGGGCTGGATATCTGCCTTCACCTCGACCACGGCGAAGACTTCGACATCTGCAAGAAGTGCGTGGACGACGGATTTACGTCCGTCATGATCGACGGCTCCAAGCACGAGTTCGAGGAGAACATCCGCCTGACGAAGCAGGTCGTGGAATACGCGCACGACAAGGGCGTGGTCGTCGAAGCGGAACTCGGCAAGCTGGCCGGCGTGGAAGATAACATCAAGGTTGACGCGCGTTCCGCCACGTTTACCGTTCCCGAAGAAGCGGCTGAGTTCGTCGCGCGCACGGGCGTAGATTCGCTGGCCGTCGCGATCGGCACGAGCCACGGCGCTTATAAATTCAAGGGTACGCCGTACCTGGACTTCGAGAGGCTCGAGGAGATCCATAAGCTCATCCCCGACACGCCGCTCGTGCTCCACGGCGCGTCCACCGTTCTGCCCGAGTTCGTTGCACGCTGCAACGAGTTCGGCGGAAACATCCCCGGCGCCCAGGGCGTGCCCGAGGACATGATCCTCGAAGCCGTCAAGCACGGCGTCTGCAAAGTCAACATCGACACCGACCTGCGCCTGGCCATGACGGCCGAAGTGCGCCGCTACCTCGTCGAGCATCCTGCGGACTTTGACCCGCGCAAGTACCTCGGTCCGGCCCGCGACGCCATCAAGCGCATGGTGCAGCACAAGATCCGCAACGTGCTGAATGCCAGCGGCCAGCGGTAGGGGGTAAAACGGTCCCCGGGCCGGTCGAAGGGAAAACAACATAATAAACGATTCAAAAGCCTTCTCGCAGATCCGGGAAGGCTTTTGTTATATAGCCCCTGCTTGTTCAACGAGGCAGAAACAGGCTGGGTCTGGGAACGGTGCGATCTATTCATATATTAAAATGCACGGATTTACCAGTGGAAATTGCAATATTGATATGCAATTTTTTCATTTGTACGATTTGCCATACGAAAAGCTGTTCATGGATCTGCATCCTGACATGCGGGAGCTCAGGGATTTAAAAGAACTGTACGTTGAATTCAACGACAGAAATGCCGGTGACCTCGAACAGGCAGCCAAGGAGTTGGATGAGCTGATCGTACGTTACTGGACCTGCGGACAGCAGATTTTCAAAGAGTTTGCGCTGCTGTTGAGAAAGTATCGGGACCCAATCATCAATTCTTTCGTGATGGTTCAGCGTATCGGGCCAGATGGGATCTACGACAGCAGATTGTCCAACGGGCCGATCGAATCTTTGAATCGTAAAGCAAAAGATCTGAAAAGAAGTGGCCGCGGATATCGAAACTTCGCACACCTGCGGAACCGTTTCCTGTTCTCGACCAGATTCGACCCGGCACTGAACGGAAAAGAAGACAAACCGGTAATCTACGTATCAGACGACGATGAATGATCGCATTCTAAAAGGGCGCAGCGCCTGACCGGCGTTGTGCCCTTTACATACGTTTTAGCAGCCCCTCAAAGCTGCCCCTCATCTGAGACCCTCAAAACAGACCCTCAAATTCAAATTGTATTTTGGTCTTCAGACCCTCAAATTAGACCCTCAAAAAGATTGGATACCCCTTTTTTTTTTGATGGTTTGGGAAAAACGCGTGGGACAGAGAACCGTCCCCAAGTGTTCTGGTATTCGAAAAACTCAATTATTCTATGGAGCGGACGATCGACAGGACATCCTCATCATCGATATTGCGCGCGGAGAGTTCTATAACCATCTGGCCGGCTACATCGAACAGGACAGCGAGCGCGGTATTGTCCGTTCGATCGAAGTACACAGTCCCCTCAAAGCCACCAAAAGCAACGTCCTCCGCGACGATTTCCCCTCCGGTTATCTGGAGTTCGTCCCAGGAATTCATGGGATAATACCTGAACGTTGCTTCCCTCGAGCCATCGCCATTCGCATAACGAATGCGAGGGGAGCCTTCTTCATTCGTTTGTTCAACCGCCTGCATCCCTTCCGGCAGCCAGCCGATCTCGTATTCGCGCGCATTCGGGGCCGGTTCGCCAAAGAAGAAATACTGCACGCGGTCGGGCAGGACCTGCTTCAGCCAGGACCGCAGTTTGCTTTGGGCGCTGGCATATACGGCAAGAAACATGGCAAAAACAAGCACAACAACAGCCGCTATGACGGCGAAACGCCGCAAGGAGGTTCTCCGCCTGCGCGGCCGCCCGCCCTGTTCAATCATGCGGCGTATCGCCGTGCGGTGAGCCTCAGAGGGTTCAAAATCCAAGTCCGGAGCATCTTGCGCTGAACGAACCACGCCTTCCGCGTATGCCTTGCAGGCTTTTCTTAAATCTTCTTCCGTGAATGGGTATCCTGCGAAATCCTTTGCATGGCTCATGCGTTTACACCTTCTTTCATTGCCAGCTGTTTTCTTACAGCATCCCTGGACCGCTGCAGCAGTTTCTTCGCTGCGGATACGGAGATACCTTGCATCTCCGCAATGTCCTTTAACGAAAAACCGTAATAGTAGAACTGCAGAAGCGCCTCGCAGTAGCGCGCGGGGATGAACCCAAGCGCCTCGACCAGCGCCGGATCGGCAAACTCCTCCGTGTCCGGTGCGGTAAACACGTCCGCGTATTCGGAGATATCTTCATGATCGCAGCGTTTAGACATTTTCAATATATCCTTTGCTTTGTTTGCGGTGACGTTAACGCTATACTTTACGAATTGAGGCGACGCGAGAAAGCGCAGCGACTCGTAGTGATCGATCAGATACCGGCAAGTCTCCTGGACCGCGTCCTCGCAGTCGGTTTGTTCGCGCAGATATTCCCGCGCCGTTTTAAACAGCAGCCTCTCGTATTGCCGATAGAACGCCTCGAATTGCAAGCGTTCCGTATCGTCGCTGAATGCAAGCATGAGCATGAATGGCATGTTGAAAGCCTCCATTTTGATCCTAAAGAACAGACTGATCAGCCAGAAATCAGGTGGGTGCGCACCCCCCCCCATATACATAATATTCCATAGCCGTGCATTGTAAAACCCCTCTTTGTCACTGCCACTAATAACACAAAAGGCAACAAACATCCCCAGCACTTAATTGAATACCAATACATCTTTTTGATTATTTATTACTGCCCAGATTCCAGCCAAATAGATAGCCCAGATTGATAAAAACCGGCATTGGCGCAATAATAATCCCATAATAATACCAGTTGGGGCTTTGCGACATTGCACGTATCATCCATCTCACGAATACTGCATTAACTAATAAAACGAATGCTAATAAACAGATTTTAATATAGCTGGCGCCTGCAATCCGCATGATCTTCATCTGGATAAGAGCAACAACTACACCTATTAAAGCGGATACTATGTTAAAGCAAATCGGATCCATATTTGACCACCTCTTTTTTTCTGAGGTTTCACTTATATAGTGATTAGAATGGCAAAATGGTGACATCTGCCGGAAGACTTTTTATTATTTTAGCCCACCACACCTTCGGCCAGGCGCGTAGCCCAGCGAAGAAGAACTTGGGAAACCCTCAAAAAGATTGGATACCCAGAGAATTCAAAAATGGGCCACATGGGAAGGCTCTCCTATGTGACCCATCTGCGTTTTTCCTCGTCTGGGTCACACGCCTGTGTGACCCGCATGATCTACAGTTTCGAGCAAACCCAGAGTAATAACCTCATACTGAAAGTGCGCCGTTCAGCCGGAATTTGCATCTCATAGTACCTCCCGTTATTAGCCTGTAAAGCCTTGTAGATTCTAAGGTCTATGGGTGATCGAATCTCGTCTCTCGTACAGTTTCAAACCTGCGATAATACCTGCTGACAGCAGTGCAAGGGGAAGCATTTGCATAAGGAACGCCCACGGGAAAATGGACGAATTCCACGCATGCACCCTAAGAAGCTGTATAACTCTATACAAGGCCGCAGCCCCAACGGCAAGGAATGAAACCCGCCTCACCCGCATGGCTCCTTTAACAGAACATAGAATACTCTCTAAAGCGAATCCCGAAGCGACCAGCAATATGCCAAGGATGATCGCGCTTTCAACAGGCACTTCATGCGCCAGATAATACCAGAACTTATGCCAGAATATCATAATCATAAGCCAGCCTCCCTGGGATACTTCTCTGCAGCTCTCATAATGATTTCGCTAAACCGGTATGTTCCGGCTGGATCGGCACGATAACCGATCCCATCGATCAGCACAAAAGAACCTACAAGATTTATACGTATTACTGTCCCGGATTCAAATGTAAAACAAAAGTCCTGAGACGAAACGATCTCCTGCAATCGTTCGTACGTTTGAACGAGTCTTCCTATACGCAGGCTGAGCAGAGCCTCAATAGCCTCAGAGGAGTCCTTCGAGTCGAGCAGTATGGGTTTATAATTGCCAAAAGTAAGTTCGACCTGGCAGATCTCCTCTTTCGGCAGATTCTGAAAAGGTCTGCATGTAAAACCCAGAAACTCGGAGGAAATCGCGACAACAATCAGGAGTATTAAGGCTATTCTTCGGATGTGAGCTTGCATATCGTTTTAGTCAGTTTATACTGAGCATTGTTGTTTATACTAATATACCTATAATAACCAGACGAGTAATATGCCGCGTAACTATATGTACTATTATTTGTTGTTGACTGTGGATCTAATACCGAGATATAACCTGACACAATATTAATCCCATAAATGACTGTTGAATGGTTACCATTGGGGTACTTGAATGCACCATATATAGGCCAGCC
>JAIKZT010000027.1 GCA_024682015.1 Clostridia bacterium | reverse complement strand
GGCGACGCGGTAGCCGCGCGTTTTAAGCTCCTCGATCACCTCTTTTGTGCCCGGGAACATCGTAATGTCGTCCTTGTAGATGTGCCGCTGGTAGTTGCGGTACGTCTCGACCATCTCGTGGGTGTCGCGGTCCGGGAACAGCTTGGCCATGGTCTCGTCGAGAGGCTCGCCGAAGGTCTGTTTGATCACTTCGAAGTCCGGATCCCTTCCCAGCACCGTGTTGAACGTGTGCTGCCAGGACTTCAGAATGATCGTATTCGTATCCATGATGGTGCCGTCGAAATCGAACAGCACGGCTTTGATCTTGCTCATATTGCTTGTAATGGTTGCCTTTCGTAGGGTCACGCGGGGTCAGCCGCGCAGCTTTTCGCGCATCTCTTCCTCGTCGACCTCGACGACCGTGCCCGTCTTGTAGCTCTTGCGGAACGCCGCGCTCTGGTCGCCGAAGTACTTGCTGCGGAACACGTGGATGTGACCCGCGTCATTCAGCTTCTTGATGACGATGAGCGTAAACGGCATGAGGATGATCCCGGCTGGCCCGAGGATCGTGCCGCCGACATAGATGGAGATCAGCAGCAGCACCGGGTGCAGGCCGATGGATTCGCCCACGACCTTCGGCTCCAGGATGTTGCGCACGACCGTGATGATCAGGTACAGAAAGAACAGCTTACCCGCCATGCCGAAGTTGCGCTGCACGAGCTCGATCACGACCCAGGGGATCATGATGCCGCCGGTGCCCAGCGCCGGCAGGATGTCGAAGATCGCGATGATCAGCGCCACGACCATGTAGTCCTCGATGCCGATCAGTTTCAGGCCTATCGTCAGTTCCAGCCACGTGACCATCATGATGAAGCCGTACGACTTGAACATGCCGCCGAGCACGCCCACGAGGTAGTTCTTCGCCTCGATGATGGTCTGCTGGCTCTTCTCCGGGAACTGCGCGAGGAAGAAGTACGTGATGTTCGAATAGTCCATGGACATGAAGACCGAGGACACGATGCAGAAGATGAGCGCGATCAGGAACTTCGGCGCGCCGATGGCCGCGTTTCTGGCGTAGCCCACCATGATGCGCGAGATGCTCGCGACGGAGCTGGCGAGGGTGCCGAGGATGTTGTTGACCACGCCCTCCGCCTGGGAAACATGCGATGGATCGATGCTGGCGACGAGGTTTTCGTACCAGGCCAGCACGCTTTGGATCGCAGGCTCGATCTCGCTGGCGTAGATGGTCGACAGGGACCCGAACCATTCCAGCATCGTCACGACGAGGCGGATCACCCCGATCGTGATGAGGGCGCCGATCGTGCCGTAGAACAGGATGACGAGAACGGCCGCCACGCCCCGCCGTGGAATGTGCAGGAAGTGCGCGAGATGGTCCACCGGCCGTTTCAGCATAAACGTAACGATGAGCGCGATCGTAAACGGCATGAGCGCGTACAGCACGTAGCGCGCGAGGACGTAGTAAATAACGCCCACCGCGACCGCGTAAGCCGTGTTGATCAGAAATTTTCGCTTGCGTTCAAGCTCTTCCACTTACAGTTCCCCCTTCTGCAGTGCATTCAGAGAAGCGTTGATGAAACCGTCCAGCGCGCCGTCCATCACGGCGTTTACGTTGCTGGTCTCGAAGTTCGTGCGATGATCCTTTACCATGGTGTAGGGCTGGAATACGTACGAGCGGATCTGACTGCCCCAGGCGATCTGGCCGTAGTCGCCGTGCAATTCGGAGATCTTCTCCTTGTGCTCCTGCCGGGCGAGGGCGTACAGCTTGGCCTGCAGCATGCGCATGGCGTATTCCTTGTTCTGGTGCTGGCTGCGCTCGTTCTGGCAGCTGACGACGATGTTCGTCGGCAGGTGCGTGATCCGCACAGCGGAGTCCGTCTTGTTGACGTGCTGGCCGCCCGCGCCGGAGGACCGGTACGTATCGATGCGCAGATCCTGCGGGTCGATGTCGACCTGGATATCCTCGGGGAGCTCCGGCATGACGTCCACGAGCGCGAAGCTCGTCTGGCGCTTGCCCGCCGCGTTGAACGGGCTGATGCGCACGAGCCTGTGCACGCCGCTTTCGGTCTTGAGATACCCGTAGGCGAGCTCGCCCTCCACGAGGATCTCCACGTTCTTGATGCCGCCCTCGGTATCGTTCTGATAGTCGAGGATCTTGACCTTGAAGCCCTTTTTCTCCGCCCAGCGCGTGTACATGCGCAGCAGCATCTCGGCCCAGTCCTGGGCGTCCACGCCGCCCGCGCCCGGGTGAATGTTCACGAGGGCGTTGCTGGCGTCGTATTCCTCGGACAGCAGCGTGCGGATGCGGGCTTCCTCAGCCTTTTCGCCGAAGGCGTCGTAGCTGGCGAGCGCTTCTTTGGCCGTCTCTTCGTCGTCCATCTCCTCGGCCATTTCCGCCAGGGTGAGCGCGTCGGACAGCAGCCCTTCGCAGGCGCCGTATTCAGCGAGGTCGGCTTCGAGGCTGCCCCGCTCCTTGATGGCCTTCTGCGCCCGCTCCTGGTCGTCCCAGAAGCCCGGCAGGCCGGATTCGTAGTTTAACTCCTCGAGGCGCGCCTGTTTCGCGTCGACGTCAAAGGCTCTCCCTGAGTTTCCTCAGGGTCTCCTGCGCCTGGGGGATGCTGTTTTTCAGATTGTCTAAGATGAGCATGGGTGTTTACCTGCTTTCCCGCCGGGTCAAAGGCCTACAGCCCTCTGCCGTGGCAGTTCTTGTATTTCTTGCCGCTGCCGCAGGGGCAGGGATCGTTGCGTCCGGGGCGCTTTTCGGCGCGGAACGGCACGGGCTTCGCGTCGCCCGCGTTCGTAGCGGTCGCCTTCACCTGCTGGGGCAGGCCGCCGGAGGCGGAGACGACGCCGGAATTGGACGTGGTCACGCGCGGAGCTGCCTTGGGCATGCTCTCGGCCTTCGCCTGCTGAAGCGCGGACTCGCCTTCGTCCTTGCGCACGGCGCCGATGCGGATGACCTGCCGCCGCTCGGACGTGGTCTGCAGCGTAATGCCGTAGATGAACCGCACCATGTCGTCGCAGATGCTCTTGACCATCAGTTCGAACATGTCGGAGCCTTCGTTCGCGTAGGCCTGCGCCGGATCCTGCTGGCCCAGGGACCGCAGGCCGATGCCGGTCTTCAGCTGGTCCATGGCGTCGATGTGATCCATCCACTTGGAGTCGACGATGCGCAGGAGGATCATGCGCTCGATCTCGCGCATGCGCTCGGTGCCGATCTCGGCTTCCTTCGCCTTGTAGAACTCCTCGAACATGGCCATGCAGTCCTCGTTGAGGATCTCGCGGTCGAGGACCTGCAGCTGCTCGTCGGTGTAGCGGATCTCGCGGAAGTTCGGGTTGATGGCCTTCAGGCGCTTGTTGAGCTCGTCCCAGTCCCAGCTCTCGGCGTATTTGCCGGGCGCGGTGACGTAGTCGAGGATCTCGGTCACCTGATCCTGCATCATGCCGATGATGTGCTCGCGCAGGTCCTCGCCGTGGAGCACGCGGTTGCGCTCGTTGTAGATGGTCGTGCGCTGGCGGTTCATGACGTCGTCGTACTGCAGCACGTATTTGCGGATGCCGTAGTTGCGGCCTTCGACCTTCTTCTGGGCGTTTTCGATGGTGCGCGACAGCAGCGCGGCCTCAAGAGGCGTATCCTCGTCGAGGCCCATGCGGCCCACGAGCAGGCTCTTGATGCGGTCGCCGCCGAACAGGCGCATGAGGTCGTCATCGAGCGCCACGAAGAACTGGGTGCTGCCCGGGTCTCCCTGACGGCCGGCGCGGCCGCGCAGCTGGTTGTCGATGCGGCGGGATTCGTGCCGCTCGGTGCCGATGATGTGCAGGCCGCCGAGCTGCCGCACGCGCTCCTGCTCGGGTTTTCTTTCTTCCGCAAAGCGCTCGAGCAGCTGGCTGTACTTCGCCCGCGCCTCGATGAGCTCGGGATCGGTAAGGGGCACGAAGCTGCTGGCGTAGGAGATGGCTTCGTCCTCGTAGCCGAGCTTCTTCATCTCCTTTTTCGCCTCGAAATCGGGGTTGCCGCCGAGGATGATGTCGGTTCCGCGGCCGGCCATGTTCGTGGCGATGGTCACCGCGCCTTCCCGGCCCGCCTGCGCGATGATCTCGGCTTCGCGCATGTGCTGCTTGGCGTTCAGCACGTTGTGGGCGATGCCGCGCCGCTTGAGCATCTCGGAGAGCATCTCGGACTTTTCGACGGAGATGGTGCCGACGAGCACGGGCTGGCCCGTGGCGTGGTGAGCCTCGATCTCCCGGCAGACCGCGAGGAACTTGCCGCGCTGGTTGGAATAGACGGAGTCGTCGAGGTCCTTTCTGGCGATGGGCCGGTTCGTGGGGATGACCACGACCTGCATGTTGTAGATGTCGGTGAATTCCTCTTCCTCGGTCTTCGCCGTACCGGTCATGCCCGCGAGCTTCTTGTACATGCGGAAGTAGTTCTGCAGCGTGATGGTCGCGAGGGTCTTGGATTCGTTGCGGACCTGGATGCCTTCCTTGGCCTCGATGGCCTGGTGCAGGCCGTCGGAGTAGCGGCGTCCGAACATGAACCGGCCGGTGAACTCGTCCACGATGACGATCTCGCCGTCCTTTTCGATGTAGTCCACGTCGCGCTTCATGATGTTGTGCGCTTTCAGGGCGATGTGGACGTGGTGGTTGATCTCCATGTTCTCCGGGTCGGAGAAGTTTTCGATGCCGAAGAACTTTTCGGCTTTCGAGACGCCTTCCTCGGTGAGGGAGACGCTGCGGTCCTTTTCATCGACGATGAAATCGCCGGTCGTCTCGACGGTGCCGCCGAAGCGGGGGTTGCCTTCCTCGATCTTTTCGCCGCGCTGCAGCGTGCGCACGAAGCGGTCGGCCACCTGGTAGAGATCCGTGGACTTATCGCCCATGCCGGAGATGATGAGCGGCGTTCTGGCTTCGTCGATGAGGATGGAGTCGACCTCGTCCACGATGGCGTAGTTCAGCTCGCGCTGCATCTGATCCTTCTGGTAGACGCACATGTTGTCGCGCAGATAGTCGAAGCCGAATTCGTTGTTCGTGCCGTAGGTGATGTCGGCCTGGTAGGCTTCACGCCGCTTGTCCGTCGTAATACCGTGCACGACGCAGGCGACGGACAGGCCGAGGAACGTGTACAGCTTGCCCATCCACTCCATGTCGCGGCGAGCGAGGTAGTCGTTGACGGTGACCACGTGCACGCCCTTGCCGGTGAGCGCGTTCAGATAGACCGGCAGCGTGGCGACGAGCGTCTTGCCTTCGCCTGTCTTCATCTCGGCGATGTTGCCCTCGTGGAGCACGACGCCGCCGATGAGCTGGACGCGGAAGTGCTTGAGGCCCAGGCTTCGCCAGGCCGCCTCGCGGCAGACTGCGAACGCTTCGGGCAGGATGTCGTCGAGCGTCTCGCCGTTCGCCAGGCGCTCCTTGAAGTAGGGCGTCTTGGCTTTCAGCTCCTCGTCGGACAGCGCCTGCATGGCGTCGTCCATGGCCTCGATCTTATCGGCGATCTTCTCGATGCGGCGGATCTCCTTATCGTTCCAGTCGCCGAACAGTTTCTCTAAAAAACCCATAAAATTCTCCTAAATATCTCTAATCTTTTCCCCAATTTTG
>JAIKZT010000316.1 GCA_024682015.1 Clostridia bacterium | reverse complement strand
AACGGCTGGGATCCGTCTGACCCTGATCCCGAGAATCCCTGGCTTGCCGGGAACTGAAAATGCTGCCTCGCATAATCGCGGCAGAGGGAATGTATCCGCATTTACGGGAATATCCTGTATTTGCGGATATTCTTTTGCGTTGAAACAGAAGCAGTTTGTGCTGAAACGCGGTGGTCCGGACTCATCCTTGCAATAAAATATCCGCATTTTCCTTGTAAACGGAGAAATGCGGATATCTGCTTTTTCGGTCGGTCCAGGCAGCAAAGGGAAATGAGACTCGATGTGCTCGCAAAACGGGCAGAATCCATGTTTTGCGGATAATTGCTCGCTGCCGCGCTTTTTAAGGATCAGCGGACGCCGCTTTCGAGGACGGTCAGCGTCTGCGCGTCCGCGTCGAGCCGCACCCTTACGCCGAGCGGCAGGGCGGCCTGGTCGCGGGTGTGACCCAGAGGCAGGCCGTACAGGCAGGGAACGCCGCGGTCCTCGAAGTAACGGCGGAACACGTCGGTCACGAAGGGGTAGTAGCCGGAGTGATCCTCGCAGTGGATGCATTCGCCGATCACGACGCCCTTCAGGCGGTCGAGCATGCCGCAGTTGCGCATCTGCGCGAGGTAGCGGTCGATGCAGTAGGGCTCTTCGCCGACGTCCTCGAGGAACAAGATCTTATCCGAGAAGTCGGGCTGATAGAACGAGCCGCAGCTCGCCGCGATCAGCGTGAGGTTGCCGCCGAGCACCTCGCCTTCGGCAGCGCCGGGGGCAATGGTCAGCAGGTATTGGTTCGGGTCAGCTTTGCGGATCTCGCGCGGTGCATCTTCTCCTGACAGGCAGCGGAAGAGGTGGTCCTGCGTGTAGGCGGACATGCCGGCGTGGATGGCCGTCAGGACTTCGCCGTGGATCGTCACCAGTCCCGTAAACCGGTTGATGGCCAAGTGCAGCGACGTGATGTCCGAGTAGCCGCAGAAGATCTTGGGATTGGCCTTGATGGCGTCGAAGTCGATCTTGCGGATGAACTGCAGTGAGCCGGAACCGCCGCGGGCGCAGAGGATCATGTTTACGTCCTTGCGCGCGAACATCTCGTTCAGGTCTTCTGCGCGGGCGTCTTCGGAGGCCGCGACGTAGTGGCCGCGCCACTCGTCGACGTGTTTGCCAAGGATGACCCTATAGCCCAGAGCTTCCAAATAGGCTTTGCCCTTTGGCACGTCCAGCGGATCCTTCGTCGGGCTGGAAGGGGAAATGATGGCGATGGTGTCGCCTTGTTCGAGTCTTTTGGGTTTGATCATTGTCTGCTCCACGAGTATTCCTTCTTCGGATGGCGCTCTGCGCTCGCGAAAAGCGTTCAGAGGGCCTTATTTCAGTTTGTTGGCTGCAGGATGGCAATAGCCGTTCCTACCGTTTGCCCGTTAAGACTGAACGGCCAGGGGACCTGCGCAGTAGGTGGATATCCTTATGCCGCTAACCCCTGAAGTCTTCCCACACCTTTTTCAGCATGCCGGGCGTGCCGAAGACTTTGATGGTCTCAAGGCCGATGATCTTGGCGCCCAGCGGGATGCGGGCGAAGGCTTCTTCGGATCTGGCGCAGCGCTCCATCTCGGCTGTGTGCAGGCCGGTGCCCTTGGGCGCGATCTTCAAGGTGGGCTGAAGGCAGGGGATCAGATAGCTGAGGCTTCCCGCGTCAGTGGAGGCGAACAGCCGGTTGGGGCTGAGCGGTTCTCCGAGTTCTTCGTAGCATTCCTGCAGCAGGCGGTCGGCGGTACGATTGAACTTCAGGTTCAGCACCGGATCGTGGGGTTCTTCGAACGTGCACTCCGTCTCCGTCGCAAGGCATGCGCCTCTCGCGCAGTTCTTCACGCGCTCGCGCAGCTCGAACAGATCGTCCCGGTCGTACGCCCTCAGCTGCAGCAGCAGCCGGCAGGCGCTGGGAATGATGTTCGTGGCGACGCCACAGTTCTCCATACGGCCGTGAATCTGGCAGCCGGGCTTGATGTGCTGGCGCAGCATGTCGATGGCGTCCAGCGTGAGCCGCGCGCCGTTCAGCGCGTTGCGCCCGTTCCAGGGCGAGGCCGAAGCGTGAGCCGCACGACCCTGATAATCGATGTTCAGCGACAGGGTGGCGAGAGCGATGGGGGCCGTCATGCTGTCCGCGTCCATGTGCACCATCATGGCGAAGTCGTAGCCTTCCCAGGCGCCGTGCCTGGCCATGACCATCTTGCCGATCACCTGTTCCTCGGCGGGCGTGCCCACCACGTGGATCTCCGCATCCAGCTCTTCCTGCAGGTCCGCCAGCGCCAGGCCTGCCAGCACGCTCACGGAGCCGGACACGTTGTGCCCGCAGGCGTGACCGGGGCCTCCGTTTTCTCCCATGCCGGGCAGGGCGTCGTACTCGGTGAGGATGGCCATGCGGGACCTGCAGGGCTTTTGCGGCCGTTTGACCGCCCTGAAGGCGGTGGAGATGCCGCCGTACCCTTCTTCGACATCAAACCCCGCTTCTTTCAGCAGGGTCACGATCCTTTTCTGGCTCTCAAATTCCTGATAGGAGATCTCGGGGTGATCGCCCAGATCCTTGGCCAGCGCCTTGCAGCGATCTTCCCAGCGGGCAATGCCGGATTCGAGCAATGATTTTCTTTCGTCGTAATTCATGATCATACCTTGTTAAACTGTTGAAATTTCACAGAAGGCCCGATAGGAAAGATCTTCTGTGAATGGGGCAGGGGCCGAGCGCGCGCAGCCCTTCGTAGTGCGCTTTCGTGCCGTAGCCCTTATTGCTTTCAAAGGCATAGCCGGGGTAAACGGCTGCCTGTTCTTCCATGTACGCGTCCCTTGCGACTTTCGCAAGGATGGAGGCTGCGGCGATGGACGTGGAATTCGCGTCGCCCTTGATGATGGCCGTCTGAGGAAGGTCGATGCCGCGCACGGTGAAGTTGCCGTCGATGAGCGCGTGGTCGGGCTTCACCGAAAGTCCGGCGACGGCCTGCGCCATGGCTTCCTTCGTCGCGTTCAGGATGTTGACCTCGTCGATGCGGTCCGGCCACACCCAGCCCAAAGACCAGGCGAGGGCCTTCGCCTTGATTGTTTCCGCCAGCTGCGCGCGTTTTCCGGGCGACAGCTTCTTGGAGTCGTCAACGCCCAGAACGTCGAAATCCTGCGGCAGTACGACGGCCGCCGCAACGACGGGACCGGCGAGCGGGCCTCGGCCCACTTCGTCCACGCCGGCAATAAAAGAACGCCCCGAGCCCCAGAGGGCGCGCTCATGCGCGAGCATGGCGTTCAGGCGTTCTCTCAGTTTTTCTTCTCGTTCCGCTTTCGTCATGAGAGGGCTATCCTCTGTAATCCACTTCCGGCTCTTCGCGCAGGTAGACCTGCTTGACGCTGGAATTTTCGTTGCGCACCGACTTCATCTCGAAGCCCTTCAGGGACTTCAGGAAGGGGGTGAGCTTCGTGTAGCCGTAGTTGCGCACGTCGAAGTCGGAATAGCGCTTCAGCAGCTTGTTGCCCAGGTCGGACGTGGAGACCCAGCCGTCTTCGTCGGAATCCTCGCGCAGGATGTTGATGAGGGACTTGCGGATGGATTCGAGCGGGGTGATGGCCTCTTCCTCTTCGGGGATCTCCTCGTGGATGTCTGCGGGGGGCAGCTCGTCCTTGGGCAGTTCCTCCTTGACGGGCGGCTCTTCCTTGACCTTGGACAGGACTTTGACCGTCTTGATCTTCGTCGTCTTGGCCGCTTTTTCCGCCTTTTCCGCCTTGGCTGCCTTCGCCGCTTTTTCCTTTTCGGCCTTTTCCTTCTCCGCCTTGGCTGCGGCCGCCTTCTCGGCTCTCTCCGCCTTGGCCTTTTCGCTCTTGGACGGCGCCTTAGCCCCGGCCAGGATGTCGAGGTACTTGAACTTGTTGCAGGCGGTCGTGAACGCCTTGGGCGTCTTCTTTTCCCCCATGCCCACGACCAGCATGCCGGATTCCCTCAGGCGGCTCGCCAGACGCGTAAAGTCGCTGTCGCTCGTGACGAGGCAGAACCCCTCCACGTTGCCGGAATAGAGGATGTCCATGGCGTCGATGATCATGGCCGAATCCGTGGCGTTCTTGCCCGTCGTGTAGCTGTACTGCTGGATCGGGGTGACCGAGTATTCGAGCAGAACTTTTTTCCAGGGCGCCAGCGCGGGCTTCGTCCAGTCGCCGTAGATGCGCTTGTACGTAACTTCGCCTTCGCCGGCCATCTCATCGAGGATCGTCTTGATGTATCTGTCCGAAATGTTGTCTGCGTCGATGAGCACCGCAAACCTCTTATCTGTCGTTACCATATATGATTCCCTTTCGCTTTATTGCTTAACCAATCCATTATACCGCCTTTTGAGCCTTGGAATCAATCCCATTTTGCCTGTTGCGGCGCTTCTCGGTATCGTGCTATAATAAAATGAACCGGTACAAGCCGGTCAGATCTGGCACAAGCCGGTTGTTTTTCTTATGTAAAAGGCGGTGCCAGAAGGTTCCGAGTCCCCGAAAACGATCGGGGCCCGGTGCTTTTCTTTTTTGAGCACGCAGCCTGGCTTGTGACAGGAGGTTTTTATGAAGAGAATCATCAGTCTGCTGGCGGCATTGCTGCTCCTCGCAGGGATGCCCGCGGCCGTCTTCGCTTCCACCTTCGTGGACGCCCACGGCAACGAGATCGAACTGGACGATACGCTGGAAGCCTATACGGAGTACGATCTTCTGGGCGCGGATGACGCAGCCAGAAAGGGCGAGACGAACCTGGGCGATTTCTGGGCAGACGCTCTGCGCTGGTTTGCCACATCCGGCAAGATCAACGACTATTTTGAAGAGGACGACGTCGCTTTGGGCAACACGTCCATCGCCGTTGATGCGGATCACATCGTGGCGATCTGGAACGGCGGCAACCTGCGTGACGACCTGAAGACCGGCAAGTTCGGCGCGGAGGATCTGGCGAAGGTCCTGCCGTATCCCAACAAGGTCGCCGTGGTCTATCTCACCGGAGACAAACTGCTCGAAGCGCTGGAAGCGTCCAGCTACGGCCAGCCCTACACCAAGGCGACCGCTGCGAGCGCTGCTTCCCTGCTGCAGGTATCCGGCATGAAGTACACCGTGGATGCCAACAAGATGTACGCCAAGGGTGAAGCCTACGGAAAGAACTGGTTCAAGGCAACTGCCGTGAACCAGGTGTCCATCCAGGAAGTGAACGGCAAGGTGTTCGACAAGGATGCGACCTACGCCGTCATCACCAGCAACGCCTATTTCAACGGCATGGACTCCGCTTACGTGCTCAAGGAAGCGTCCTCCGCGGATAACCGCTGCGCCATCACGACGGCCGTGGTCAGAGACGTGGTCTGGATGTACATCTCCGAGGAGCTCGGAAACCGCATCGGCGAATCCTATGCCAAGCCTCAGGGCCGGCTCACCATTCTTGCGCCTGCTTTCGCGGACGTGGAGGGCGGCAGCTACTATGCGCAGCCCGTCGCCTGGGCCGTGGAGAAGGGCATCACCGGCGGCACTTCCGCCGATACGTTCTCGCCGGGCGCTTCCTGCACCCGCGCGCAGGCCATGACGTTCCTGTGGGTCGCCGCAGGCAAGCCTGAACCCAAGAAGGGCGATGCAGCGTTCAGCGACGTTCCCTCCGGCGCCTATTACGAAAAGGCCGTCCTGTGGGCTGACGAACAGGGCATCACCTCCGGCACCGGCGAAGGCAAGTTCTCCCCGGACATGGAGATCACCCGCGCGCAGGCCGTGACGTTCCTGTGGGCCGCCCTGGGTAAGCCCAAGGCCGAAAGCGCCGCCTTCACGGACATTCCGGAAGGCGCATATTATGCGGACGCCGCGTCCTGGGCCCTCGCGAAGGGCGTTACCGGCGGCGTGGGCGAAGGCCTGTTCGGACCGGAGCGCCTCTGCACGAGAGCGCAGATCGTGACGTTCCTCTACAACGCCTACAAATAACCATCTGACGTTTGCAGCTGCGCCGCGCTCAGAGTTCTGTGCGCAGCGCAGCTTTTTCAAAAGGAGTATTCGTTTTGCAGCCAGTCATCCAAACCGTTTTGACGGAAGTTGAAAAAGTCCTGTCCGGAAAGTCCGATGCCGTGCGGCGCCTGCTGACGGCGTCGCTCGCGGACGGTCACATTTTGCTGGACGACGTGCCCGGCGTGGGCAAGACCACCCTGGCCGTCGCGCTGGGGAAGATCCTGGGGCTCGCGAGCCGCCGCATCCAGTTCACGCCGGACGTGCTTCCTTCGGACATCGTGGGCTTCACCGTGTATGACCGCGAGAGCGGCGCGTTCCTGTACCGGCCCGGCGTCGCTTCCGGCGCCAACCTGCTGCTGGGCGACGAGATCAACCGGACGTCCAGCAAGACGCAGTCGGCGCTGCTGGAGGCCATGGAGGAACGCCAGGTGACGGTGGACGGCGAAACGCATCCGCTGCCCGACCCCTTCATCGTCATCGCCACGCAGAACAACGTGGGGACGGCCGGCACGCAGATGCTCCCCTACGCCCAGATGGATCGCTTCATGGTGCGCCTCTCCATCGGCTATCCCGACCACGATGCTCAGATGGCGCTGCTGAAGGCGCGGCAGGGCGTTGACCCGATGAAGACCGTCCGGCAGGTGATGGACCGGGAAGGCTTCCTTGCCCTGCGGGAGGAGGCGATGCAGGTCTTCGCCTCGGACGCGGTGCTGGATTACATCGCCCGGATCGCCATGGCTTCCCGGGAAGATCCGGCGCTGGAGATCGGGCTGAGCCCCCGGGCGGCCATCTGCCTGGACCGCATGGCCAAGGTGCGGGCCTGGATGGACGGGCGGGACTACGTCGTGCCGCAGGACGTGCAGGACGTAGCCTTGGACGTGTGCGCGCACCGGGTGATCCCGGCTCAGAAGAGCCGCCTGGCCGGCCTGTCGGAACAGGAGATCGTGCGCAGCCTGATGGCCCGGGTGAGGGTACCCGACCGCCATGCGTAGGGAGGTCCTGCGCAGCCGCATCGCCTGGGGCATCCTGCTGCTGGGTCTTTGCGCGCTGTATTTCTTTGAAAACAACGAGGCGACCCGCTCCCTTCTGACCGCGACGATCGCGCTGCCGCTTGTTTCGTGGCTGTTTTTCCGGCGCGGCGTGAAGCGCGCCGGCGTTTCTCTGACGGTGGAGCAGGCGTCGCGGCCGGAAATTCTGCTGACGGCCGGGGCGAAGGGGCTTTCTCCCCTGGTGCATGCTGTCTGCCGGCTGGAATCGGAAAACCTCTTTACCCGCGCCAGGGCGGAAAGGCTCGTCCCTCTGCGCCCCGGAAAAAGCGAGCCCCTGGAGCTGCCGGCGAATGCCTGCGGCCTCTACGAGATCCGAAGCGCCCTGCAGCTGCAGGATGCTTTGGGGCTTTTTTTCGCGGAAGTTCCGGGGGATGCGCCGCAGCGCGCCATGATCCTGCCCGAGCTCTTCCTGCCGCGGATCATCTTTCGGGAGGAGATGGACAGCGGCGAGGGCGAGACGTATTCCCGCGAAAGGCCGGGACAGGACCCGGGCGAGTTTTTCGGCGTGAGGGAATATGTGCCGGGAGACCCGATCCGGCAGATCCATTGGAAACTGAGCGAAAAGACGGACAAAGCGATGGTGCGGGAGTTCGGCCTGCCCGTGTCTCACCGTACGGTGCTGGCCTTCAGCGGACAGGGCGCTTCGGGGGATGAAGAGGCGCTGGACGCCATGGCGAGGGTCTTCTTTTCCGTTTCCCAAAGCCTTGCGGCTTCGGAAGAACCGCACGTTCTTCTCTGGCAGCCGGAGGACGGACGGGCCGTAACGTTTGCCGTGCAGGCCGGCAGAGACGAGGAAAAGGCGATGACGCTGTTTTTCTCCGGCCGCCTGGACCTGGATAACGCGCTGGGGACGCCACAGGAAGCGGCTTTGGCGGCTCATGCGTTGCTGGTGGCCGGGCAGTTTCCCTCCGCCCTGCAGGCAGCCGGGCTTGGGCGAAGGCTCACCGTGTGCAGCCCCTCGGCGGAAAAGCCCGCGGGAACCGGGTATGCGGCGGTGCCGCTGGATGCGCGCGACCCGCAGGCCATGAACGCGCTGGAACTATAGAGATCGAAAGGAAAGAGCATGAACGAAGGCAGATCCACAGCGGTAAAGGAGAAAGAAAGCGCTGCCGGCGCGGCCGGCGGGCGGCTCCTTTGCGCTGTCTTCGCGGTCTTTCTGTTCACCTGCACGCTCTTGGGCTGGGACAGCCTGCTGCGCCTGGATGTGCTGCCCGCAGCCTGCCTGGCAGGTTTTTGCGCGGCGCTTCTGCCGGTTCTGGCGGGGAAGAACCGGTTCTCGCTCGGCTTTTGCGCGGCGCTTGCCCTGCTGTGCGCGCTCTTGTTCGCGGGGCCCCTGCGGGAAGGTTTTCTGGCTCTCTGCCGACAGCTCTTCTCCGTGAGCGAAGCGCATAACCGGTACACTTACGCAGTGCTTGAGCTCTCTTCGCGGGCGGAATCGCTGCTGCCTGCGGTCAGGATCCTGCTGGCTGCCTTCTGGGGCGCACTGTGCGCCGCAGCCGCGCAGCTGCCCGGCCGCCGCATGCTGCTCCTCCTGCCGCTGTTCTTCGCGTGTTTTGAAGCGTATTTCGGCATCGTTCCGGCTTCGGGCCTGCTGCAGGTGTTCCTGCTGGGCGCGCCCCTCGCCATGTTCGCAGTGAAGGGCCGGGAAGGGCTGAACCCGTTCCATGCCTTGCTCGTTTTGGCGGTCCTGCTGCTGGCGTTTGGTGGGATCACCGCCCTTTCCCCCGGCGTCGACGAGGCGCTGGAAGCGCGCTCCGAGAAAGCCCGGGACGCGCTGAGCCGGCTGGAAGCGCCGCCGCAGGACATGCCCGTCTCCCTGGAGGCGCCCCAGACCCATCACGAGAGCCGCTACTCTGAGACGGAAGGAGATGCGGCAGAAGACGCGCAGGCTTTCGCGCGGGAGGAAAAACCGCGGGAGAGCATCTCGCTGCCGCAGAGATTCCGCGCCCAGCCGATTCTTCTGATCGTCTTGGAGATCGCGGCACTGCTTCTGCTGCCGTTCCTGCCGTTCTATTTCGTGAACCGGGCCAGGGCCGGGCGGCAGGCCAAAGCGTCCGTTTTTTTGGGGGAAGACCGCTCCGCCGCCATCTGCGGCATGATGGATCAGATCGTGGACAGTCTGTCTGCCTTGGGGCTTTCTCCGGGCAATCAGAGCAATGCGGAATTGGCGGAGGAGACGAAGGCTCTGGCTTCGGAGGACTTCGCAAAGCGCTTCGAAGCCTGCGCCCTGCTGCAGCAGGAGGCAGCCTACAGCTGCCATGCCATGGGTGAGGACGCCCGGCAGGAACTTCTTTCGCTGCTGCGGGAGACGGAATCGCTGTTGGCGCAGAAACTGGATCTCCGCCGGCGCGTTTTGGCAAAGTACCGCGACGGCCTGTTTATCGGCGTATAGAGGAGGATGCGATGAAAGGATATGGGAAAACGCTCGTGGCTTTGCTCATCGCCTCTTGCATTCTTTTGCTCGGCGGGTGCGGCCTTCGCTCGCGCGTGATGCCGGAGGCTTTGGCCGCAGCGCAGACGGAACAGGTCCAGCAGCCGACGGAGGAGACCGCTTCTTTGGAAGAGGTTCCCGAAGAACCTCAGGAGATCCTGGAGGACGAAGAATTGCCTTCGGAAAACGATCCGCAGTCCGAACGCAAGGAATACGACAGCGAGCAGGACGGCGAGATCGCGCCCGACGCCGAGCAGCGGATCGCCGCGGAAGTCCAAACGCCTGCGGAAGCGAAACCTGCCGCGCCCGCAGAAGCCGTCGAAACGACGGGAGAAGCCGAAAAGACCGTGGAGGTCTTCGTGGAAGCGGATGCATCGGAGCAGAAGGCAGCCGCCGAGGACGCGCCGGCCGCTTCGTCCATGCTGGAATATTATCAGGCGCTGCTGACGTCCCGGCTGGAGTCCCAGTTTGAATGCAAAAAGCTCGACATCTACTGGGAAACGCCCGCTGCTTTCGCGACGGTCAACCGGCAGTCGGCCGAGCAGGCCATCATTACGCTGGCCGGCTCCTATAACGTGGGGGTCAAGCTCGAGGCGGACGCTCTGACGGTGGACGGCGGCTGGGTGAGCCGCAAGAACCCCGGCGCCATCGTCAAGGTCGTGCCGCGGGAGGCTTTGGCTTCTGGAGAATCCGCGCTGGCGGAGATCCGCGGGCGGGAAGGCCTGGCGGAAACGGATGCCGTGCGGTCCGGGAGGGTCATCCTCCTGGCGGAAGACCTGCTGAACACCGCCGCCGGACAGACAGCCGCGGCGGTCGAGATCGCCTGCCGGCTGTATCCCCAGCTGATGGACGACGTGGACCCGGGCGAAGCCCTGCGGCAGCTGATGGAAGAGGCCGGCCGCAGCGCGGCGGGAACGTACTGGTATTAGGAAAGGAGCATTCCATGAAGATACTCGTGATCGACGGACAGGGCGGACGCCTCGGCAAGACCCTGGTGGAGAAGCTGCACGCCGGCATCCCGCAGGCGGAGCTCATCGCCATCGGCACCAATACCATCGCGACGGAAGTCATGCGCAAGGCAGGGGCTTCGCGCTGCGCGACCGGAGAGAACGCCGTCTGTGTGGCCTGCCGCACGGCGGACGTCATCATGGGGCCGCTGGGCATCATCGCGGCGGATTCCCTGATGGGAGAGATCTCGCCCCGGATGGCCAATGCGGTCGCTTCCGCACCGGGCTACCGCGTGCTGATTCCGATGAACCTCTGCGACACTTACGTGGCTGGGGTCAGCGGACCCGCGTCCGACATCGTCGCGAACGCCATTGAGCACGTGCAGCGGCTCATGCAGGAGAGTTGACATGAACGCTTCCCGCCAATCCCTGCGCATCCAGAAGACCACCTATTCGGGCATGTTCCTGACGATCGCGCTGGTCCTCCCGTTTCTGACGGGGCAGCTGCCCCAGATCGGATCCGTGCTTTCGCCCATGCACATCCCCGTGTTTCTGTGCGGCTTTCTGTGCGGCTGGCCCTGGGGCCTGGCCGTAGGCTTCATCGCGCCCCTCCTGCGCAGCGTCCTCTTCGGCATGCCGGCGCTCTTTCCCACGGCCATCGCCATGTGCTTCGAACTGGCCGTGTACGGGCTCGTCTCCGGCCTGCTCTACGCGCACCTCGAAAAGAACCTGCGCAATACGGTCGTCTGCCTCGTCGCCGCCATGCTCGCCGGCCGCCTGGTCTGGGGCATCGCGGAATACGTGCTGCTGGCCGTTTCGGGCGGGCAGTTCACGCTGGCCATGTTCGTGGCCGGCGCCTTTACCCGGGCGATCCCGGGCATTGTGCTGCACCTGCTCATCATCCCGCCGCTGGTGAGGCTGGCGGAGCGCAGCGGCATCGCGCTGAACCGCTGAAGGACGGAGGAAAGCCCTCCGGCGCCGGAGTTCAAAGCCGTAGCCGGTGGCCAGATAAAGGACGCACGGTAAACGCATATTCAAATGGCAGTTTCAAAAGCAGCTTCGAAAAGGGGCTGTTTTTATGATTCCCAAAACCGGCAGGCGCGACGGATAAGGTCTTTTTCAGCATATCACCGCCGGAACCGGCCTGTTCCCTTTGGGGCTTGCCTTGCTTTGCTGCATCCTTTTGTCTGGCTTTTGGAGTTCTGCATCTCACAGCGTTGGGTTTGCGAGTGGTTTTCCCGGGGGCCGGTTTAGTTTCCTCCCGTTGTCCGTTTTCATGGGTTCAGCCTTCCGAAACGTTGCATTTTTGTGTCCACTTTTATGGGTCCAGTTTAGCATTCCATCATTGTGAAAAACCCGGATCTCGAACGGGTCGCGTTCCATATCCGGGCGTTTTTGCTCCTTCGAACGGATTTCGCGTTCTATGCCGTGTGAACCGGCTCATGGGAGCGGCGGAGTCTCCGAGATCGCTGCACAGTGGCGCGCCGGTGGCAACTGTAGTGTGTTCGGTGGAGATTCTGCCCAAAAAAGTTTAAATAATCGTTGATTATGGGTGGAAAGTGGTGTATAGTGGAGTTGTCGAATTTTGCGCTGGCGGGAGGAGTATGCCCTGATGTTCCGCGGAAAGGTCCAAAACTCAATAGACGCGAAGAACCGGGTCATCATTCCTGTCAAATACAGGGAGGAATTGATGGGGCACTGCGCCGTTACGGCAGGGCTGGACGGCTGCCTCGAAGTCTATCCCATGTCCGCCTGGATGGCGGAGGAAGCAAAGTTCGCGACGCTGCCGAAGGCGGATGCGGAAGCCCGCGCGCTTCTGCGTTACAAGATCTCCAACGTGGAATTCTGCGATCTGGACAAGCAGGGAAGGATCGTCATTCCGCAGCTTTTGGCATCGGAAGCCGGCCTGGAAAAGGAACTCATGACGGTGGGCATGCTCGACCACTTCGAGATCTGGTCCAAGAGCGTGTACGACAGCTCGGCGACGGGCGGCCTGATGAAGCCCGAAGATTTCGCCGGGATCAGCAGCAAGTTCCCGCAGATCTAGGGAAGGCGCCATGGAATTCCGTCACGTATCGGTCCTGTATGGGCCGACCATCGAACTGCTGAACGTGCAGCCCGGCGGCGTCTACGTCGACGGCACGCTGGGAGGCGGCGGACACGCGAGCGGCGTGTGCGAAAAGCTCTCCCCGGACGGCGTGTTCATCGGCATCGACCGCGACAGGGACGCGCTGCAGGCGGCCAGCGAACGGCTCGCGGCCTATCCTTGCGAAAAGCATCTCGTGCAGAGCAATTATGAAGACGTCAAACAGGTCCTGAGCGAGCTGGGCGTTCTCCGCGTCGACGGTGCGCTGCTGGATCTGGGTGTTTCATCCTTTCAGCTGGACAACCCCGGGCGGGGCTTCAGCTACATGCAGGACGCGCCGCTGGACATGCGGATGAACGCGGACGACGCGCTGACGGCCGAGACGGTCGTCAACGACTACGGCAGAGAGGAACTGGCGAGGGTCATCCGGGAGTACGGCGAAGAGAAATGGGCCGCAAGGATCGCGCAGTTCATCGAGCAGGCGCGAATAAATGGCCGGATCACGACGACGCAGCAGCTCGTCGACATCATCAAGAAAGCGGTGCCTGCCTCGGCCAGAAGAGACGGGCCTCACCCTGCCAAACGGACGTTTCAGGCCATCCGCATCGAAGTGAACGATGAACTCGGCCAGCTCAGGCGGGCGGTGAACGACTTCATCGATATCCTCGCGCCGGGCGGAAGGCTCGCCATCATCAGCTTCCACTCGCTGGAAGACCGCATCGTCAAAGAGGCGTTTCAGAAGCGCCTGAACCCCTGCACCTGCCCGCCGGGACTGCCCTGCATATGCGGCAAAACGGCAGACGTGCGCAAGGTAACGCGGAAGCCCGTGGAGGCTTCTGCAGAAGAACTGGAAAGCAACCCCCGCAGCCGGAGCGCAAAACTCCGCGTGCTGGAGAAACTATAAAGGAACCGCGTAAATGACCAGATCCGAAAGATCGTACAAAGCCAAGGTGCTCATATATCTGCTGATCCTCTGCGTGCTCATGCTCTGCGTGATCGGTATTACGGCATACAATGCGAAGATACAGTACGACATCAACAGCATGAACACGCAGATCTCCGAGACCCAGCGGGAGATCCAGAACCTGCAGGTCCAGATCAAGACCGCCGCGAACATCACGAACCTGGAATCGCGGGCGCTTGCGCTGGGGCTGACCTATCCGGAGTACGACCAGATCGTCTATCTGGACTGGCAGACCGGCGAGGGCATAGAGGATTTTGCCATCGCTTTGAGAGAATCGGCTTATCACTAGGAAGACAGCGGCGCGTCCCAAGGCGGGCCGCGCCTTTTTGCTTGTTAACGGGAATGAAGATCGCCAGAACCAAAAACTCCAACAGGATCCGCCTCATGTTCGTGTTCCTCGTGTTCACGATCCTGTTTTTCGCGCTCGCGATCCGGCTCGGCTGGCACATGGTCATCCGCGGGGAGGAATACGCGGACCGGGCAACGAGCCAGCAGACGTCCGACACGACCATCCTGGCCACGCGCGGCTCCATCACGGACCGCAACGGGGCGGAGCTGGCCATCAGCGCCACGACGCATACGGTGTGGGTGCGGCCGGGCGACGTCAGAAGCAACGGCAAGACGGACGATGAAAAGGCACTGAACGTGCAGCTCGAAGCCAAGGCGCTGTCGGACATCCTGGGCATGGACGTGGAGTCCGTGCTGCGGGTGCTGAACTCGGAAAAGAAACTGCTGAAGCTTGCCAAGAACGTGGACGGCGAGAAGGCGGACGAACTGCGCGCGGCGGGCCTTACAGGCCTGGAGATCACGGAGGACGCCAAGCGCTACTATCCGCTCGGCGCGTTCGCGTCCCAGGTCATCGGCAGCACCACGGACGACAACGCGGGCCTTTCGGGCATCGAACTGAAGTACAACAGCTATCTGGCGGGGTTCAACGGCCGCTGGATCAAGAACAAGGACAACAAGAAGAATACGCTGGCCTACGGCACGGACACCTATTACAGTCCGGAAGACGGTTATACGGTCCAGCTGACCATAGACCAGAACATCCAGTACATCGTGCAGCAGGAGATCGCGGCCTGCCAGGAGCGGACGAACTCCGCGCGGGTCATGTGCCTGATCCAGGACCCGAAGACGGGCGAGATCCTCGCCTGCGCGCAGACGGGCGAGTATGACCCGAACGATCCCCGCGCGCCTCTCGAAGCCGATGCGGAAACCTTCGCCGAGATGACGACGGAAGAACAGGTGGACTACTGGAACAAGCTGTGGCGCAACTTCAACATCTGCGACACGTACGAGCCGGGTTCCACGTTCAAGCTCATCACGTCTTCCATCGCCCTCGACTGCGGCGTGACGAACCTGACGGAAGAGATCTACTGCGGCGGCGCCATCCAGGTGTACGACTGGAAGCTGAAGTGCTGGAACTATCCGGCGGCTCACGGGTGGCAGACGCTGTCCTGGGCGGTCACGAATTCCTGCAACGTCGCCATGGTCCAGCTCGTGCAGCGCATCGGCCACGACCGTTTCTTTGCGGGTCTCGACGCGTTCGGCATTACGGAACGCACCGGCGTGGACTATCCGGGCGAGGGCAGCAACATCCTGCAAAACGAAGGAGCGGGCCCAGTGGAACTCGCTACCATGGCGTACGGCCAGGGCATCGCGGTCACGCCGGTCAGCCTCGTGACGGCCGTCAGTTCCATCGCCAACGACGGTTACGTGATGCAGCCTCATTTTGTGAAGGCGCTGTACGATGCCGACGGAAACGAAGTGATGGCCATCGCGCCCCAGGTGAAGAGCCAGAGCATGTCCGAGCAGACGGCGCGCGACATGCTGGGCATCATGGAAGACTACATCATCAACGGTAGCGGCGGGCGCATGCGCATCGCGGGCTACCGAACCGGCGGCAAGACCGGTACAGCGAACAAGCCCGAGGGCGGCGGCTATTCGGACATCGACGTGTACGGCTCGTTCATCGGCGTCGCGCCGCTCGAGGACCCGAAGTTCGTCATCCTCGTCATCTGCGACTCCCCGCGCGGCACGATCTACGGTTCCACGACGGCGGCGCCCTGCGCGGTGGCCATCGAGGAACGCGTGCTGCAGTACATGGGCATCACGCCGAATTACACCGAGGAAGAACTCAAGAAGATGAACCGCTCCAAGGTGACGGTCCCCGACGTCGTCGGGTACGACGCGGAGACGGCCATGGGCTGGCTGTCGTCCGTTGGCCTGGATTCCACCGTGACCCCAGGAATAGAAACGACGGCAACGTTGCGGATCATCGACCAGTTCCCGAAGGCGGGCGAGGAAGTCTCGCGCGGCCATCTCGTAACGCTTTATTACGAGGTGGAGGGG
>JAIKZT010000290.1 GCA_024682015.1 Clostridia bacterium | reverse complement strand
CCCCGCAGGCGCTGTCGTATGCCTTGCGACAGTCGAAAGGACTCGCCGCGGCAAGTATTATGTCAGCATAACGTACTCTTTCGAAAAAGACGTTCCCGCTAAACCTTACGATCCCGCGCTTGCCATAGGGCTTGACTATAAGAGTGACGGGCTGTTCGCGGCAAGCGACGGCAGCTTTGCCTGCATGCCAAAGTTCTTTAAAGAAAGTCAGGATAAGCTCGCCAAAAGGCAAAGAAAGCTTAAGCACAAAGTCTTGGGCTCAAACAACTATCGCAAAGAGCAAGATAAGATCTATAAGCTCCGGCGGCACTCTGCCAATCAAAGAAAGGACTTTCTGCACAAGCTGAGCACACAGATAGCCAATGAGTACTCACTTGTTTGCGCAGAAGATCTTGACATCAAGGCTATCTCCAACAAGGGCTTTAAAAACGGGAAAGCAACCCTCGACAATGGCTGGGGTATGTTTACGCAGATGCTCTCTTACAAGCTGGCAGAGCGCGGCGGCAAGCTCGTCAAAGTGGATAAGTTTTATCCATCGACACAGCTTTGCAGCGTCTGTCACAGCAGGCGGAAACTCGCCCTGTCAGAGCGCATCTATAAATGCCCGGTTTGCGGGAATGTCGCAGATAGAGACATAAACGCCGCGAGGAACATCCTTGCGGAAGGCATAAGGATATTTACATCCTAAAGATGTGAATGATACTACGGACGGGCTGTCCGGAAGTTACGCCTGCGGAGTTCATGTAAGACTTAAGGGAAAAATCCCTCAAGCAGCGGACGATGAAACAGGAATAGGCGATTTGGCGGGGATACGGATCATATCCAAACTCGTGAGAGGGGTTTTCCCCACTAAATCTCTAATAGCCAAATCAGGCACGTACTGAAACATCGGTGGTGCGAGTCCACCCTCTCCCACCAATGGGGAGTTTGGTAAGGAAAACCTTTCGCCCCCGGTGGATGTTATCCACTACGAGCGAAATAAACACCAATATGCTGGCGTAGCTCAATTGGCAGAGCGCGGCACTTGTAATGCCGAGGTTTAAGGGTTCGATGCCCTTCGTCAGCTCCACCTGCGGTGGTCGTCTAAAGGCAGGACAAAAGTTTTCCATACTTTTAGTAGGGGTTCGATTCCCCTTCGCCGCTCCAATTTCCCTGTCTGCAGCAGGGACGGTGGCAAAGAACGACAAAACAGGATCTCCCCGGCGGCGCCGCCGGTATCTTCGGAAGCAGTCAAATGTGGCTGTGCGGGATCCTGCGGATAGTAAACGTGGCCAGCCTTGTACCGTAAGCGCGGCACACCTCTGAACGGATTCGTTTAAGTGGCCCATTCCGTGAAAAATCAAGGCTTTACGGGGTTTTAGCTCAATAGGTCAGAGCATCCGGCTCATAACCGGCAGGTTCCGGGTTCAAGTCCCGGAGACCCCACCAGTAATTCGACCCATTAGCTCAGCTGGAAGAGTAGCGGACTTTTAATCCGCGGGTCCCGAGTTCGAGCCTCGGATGGGTCACCAACCGTCGGACGTATCGTAACGGAAACGAGGCTGCGAAAAGGCGTGCTGCCAAAGTATGAGCTGCGGTGACTGGTTCGAGTCCAGCCCGTCCGGCCACATGATTCATTAGCTCAGTCGGATAGAGCGGCGGTTTCCTAAACCGTGTGTCCGCGGTTCGAGTCCGCGATGGATCGCCACATGCGGAATTGGTGTAACGGCAACACGCGGCCTTCCCAAGGCCGGCCTGCGGGTTCGACTCCCGCATTCCGCTCCAGTTAAATGAGATTAAATCGCCCAGTGTATAGCGTAAGGCTTGTAGGAATAAGGCAGGAAGATTCTATGTTAATATTCACGCTGCTTGTTCTGAGTATTGGTTCGATGCGTTTCTAGAGCGTGGGCAGCCAACATTTTTTCGCACCGTTCCCACAATTGGTGGTGGATCCGCCTCGAAAGCGGACGGCCGGAAGGCTTGCAGGTTCGAGTCCTGCACGGTGCGCCATACGGGATATTAGCTCAGCTGGTGGCAGCGAATGACTGTTAATCATTAGGTCCCAGGTTCAAGTCCTGGATATCCCGCCATATGCCGGTAGGCAAGCACTAATAGCCGCTAAGACAATAGGGGCCCGTACGGCGGGAAGCAGTGGAGAGACACCACATAGGGCGGCGGTGAAAACCCGCGTAAGCTACCCGAGTTACGATCGTTGAACCCGCCAGGGATGCGCGTGATTGAAACTGCACGTCCGGCATAAATGAAATCTAATAGTGTCCGCATGGCGATAGAAGAGGTATCGCGACAACCACTACCGCCGGCGATCTGCGGACGCATGGGGCCATAGCTCAGTTGGGAGAGCGCCTGCCCTGCAAGCAGGATGCCGGGGGTTCGAGTCCCCCTGGTTCCACCAGTAAAAAGGGGGAGTACCCAAGAGGCTGAAGGGGATGGTTTGCTAAACCATTAGGGTTCTTACGGGCCGCGCGGGTTCGAATCCCGCCTCTCCCGCCATTCAAACTTATCGTGAAGAAGATGTGAAAGGAAGAAAACATGGCAGCAAAAGAAACGAAAATCGTTATCCCTGACAACGTGATGAGCACGATCACCACAAAAGAGCTGCTCGAAAAGTGGACGCTCGGCGCCGTCAACGAGATCACGGCCGCCGTTCGCGCTTACCACTTCAAGAGCAAGAACCCGGAAGAGAACACCGTCGCCGCTGTGCGCCAGCTCTTCGCTGACGTAAGCGAACGTCTTCGCGTGACGGGCGCCTACATCAAGGACCTCACTGCGTTCCCGATCGAGAACATGTACGATACCATCATCGCCGTGTTCGGCATCGTGAGCCCGCAGGTCTACATCTACAAGTCCTTCATGCAGCTGTACAAGACCCAGAGCACCTGGACCGAGGAAACGATGTGGGACGAGTGTGCCGGCAACGAGCAGCTGAAGAAGGTCCTCGGAAGATAACAGCAGAAAAGAAAACGGTGGCGGAATAAACGCCAGGCCTTATTAAGCGGCCGGGCGGCAGGGGAGACCCTGCAGTAGACGCTCAGTACCGGTATTGCGGCGGCATATAGTCCCGGGGGAACCCACAAACTAAAAGCCGTCATGTATGGTGGAAATCCATACCCGTTTTCATTTACTGGGGCATAGCCAAGCGGTAAGGCCCGGGGTTTTGATCCCCGCATCCGCAGGTTCGAATCCTGCTGCCCCAGCCATTATGTAAATAAAGGAGTTCACATGGCAAATATCTGTGAATACAAGATCGTCGTTAAGGGCAAGAAGAACGCATGCTATGCGTTTCTCGGCTCGACGCCTCAGATGGATTACAGAGACATTCAAGAAGAAGGCGGAACTGACGACGATTACATGATCCGTTTCGAAGGCGACTGCAAGTGGGCGATCGACTGCTACTGCGAACCGTATAACGGAGAAGCTCCGATCAAGCTGCCCGCCGATTCGCACGAAGCGTTCATGCTCGGAAACGACGATTACTGGTTCAAGACCGTCAAGGACAGATCCCGCATCTTTGCTGTCGAAGTCATCTGCAACTCAGCCGACATCGAGGACTACAATCCGAAATATGGCCCCTACAACATCTATGAACACTACGTCTGCGGCGAGAAGGTCGAAGACGAGTGCCCGGAGATCTTGAAGATCACCGGTTATTAAAAGGGCGGATAATAGATAAATAGTGAGGTTTCAATAAGTACACCTCGCTTTTATGGCATGAGACATGGACACGACAAGGGCTATCAAAACAAGAATATACCCAACAAAGGAGCAGAAGGTTCAGATCGATGAAACGATTGGTAGCTGCCGCTTTGTGTATAACCACATGCTCGAAAGAAATATCAAGGCATACAGGCGAAGGGGCGAACACTTAAGCTATATCGACATGCAAAACCTGCTTCCTAGTCTTAAGAAAGCGTTCCCCTGGCTTGTAACTGCGGACTCCAAGGCGTTGCAACACGCCTGCAGGCATTTGGATAACGCACTTAAAGCTTTCTTCGACAAAAGAGCCGGGTTCCCCGAGTTTAAAAGCCGTAAGCGATCGAAGTTATCCTACGAAACAACTCATCCGATCGTTATTGCCTATGAGTCCGGAAGGGTAAAGCTCCCGAAACTTGGTTGGATCAGACATAAGGATAGACGGATCCTTCCGGCGGGAGCGATCATCGCATCGACCTCTGTCGAGAAAACCAGGACAGGCAAATATTTCGTAAGCGTCATCTACAAGTTCGACAGAGAGCCCGCTCAAATGGCCCCTGCGAAGGAAATAGGGCTCGACTACAAAAGCGACGGCCTTTTCATGGACAGCGACGGATCCTGCTGCGAGATGCCAAAGTATTTCAAAGCTTTTTCCAAAAGACTTGCGCGCCTACAAAGAAAACTCAGGAGCAAGAAGCCAGGTTCTTCAAACCACGGCAAGGCCGTTGACAAAGTTCGAAAGCTGCATGAGCATATCGCCAATCAAAGAAAGGACTTCCTTCACAAGAAGAGCACTCAGATAGCCAATGAGTATTCTCTTGTATGTATCGAAGATCTTGACATGAAGGCAATATCAAACAGGGGCTTTGGAAACGGCAGTGCGACCATGGATAACGGTTGGGGGATGTTTACACGTCTTCTTTCCTACAAGCTCGAAGAGCGGGGCGGAAGACTCGTCATGATAGACAGGTTCTATCCTTCGACGCAAACCTGTTCTTCCTGCGGAAACAGGATCAAGATGTCTCTTTCGCAGAGGACTTATATCTGTCCTTCATGCGGTCTCGCAATCGATAGGGACGTCAACGCAGCAAAAAATATCCTTGTCGAGGGACAACGGATGCTCGCCTCAACATGAGGCTTTGCATACTACGGATGGGCAGTCCGAAAGTTACGCCTGCGGAGTTCATGTAAGACGAAGAAGACAACATTTTTCGCAAAGAACAATGAAACAGGAATTGGGGACGGACATGGGGAATATATTCCTGCGAGAGAGGAAGCAAAACCCCACTAAATCTCTATTAGCCAAAAGGGCGCGTGGCCGAGAGGCTTATGGCGCACGCTTGGAAGGCGTGTGGGCTTTTAAGGCCCCGCAGGTTCAAATCCTGCCGCGCCCGCCATTTATCGCCGCGGGGTGATGCAGCGGTCAGCAATCAAGGCTCATACCCTTGAAGTCGCAGGTTCAAATCCTGCCCCCGCAACCACATGGGGCAATTACCCCATTTTTTCACCTCCTTTCTTTAACCTGCGCAGGTATGTCCCTGCGCCGTATCCCGAAGGCGGTCCTCATCCGTTCATTCCGCTGTCCGAGGAGAAATTAAAGGAGTCGGAGTTTCAGCGTTCTCCAAGTTCGCAATTAAAAACGCTTCATACAGGAGCGTGATGCAGCGGCAGCATGACGGTCTCCAAAACCGTTTACGAAGGTTCAAATCCTTCCGCTCCTGCCAAATTCCGGGCCGTTGAGCCGTAATGGTGGAAATCATGAGTTATTACTACAATTATTATGTCGGATATAAGAAAGATGGGAAGATCTATCCGTGGGGTCCTTACAATGCGAATGGTAAGCTGGAACCTATGGTTTGCCGTTCCAGATCTTTTGCTTCGGACTTACATGAAGAGTTTTACGCTGTATCTGATGATGAAGTTTCAGAGGAACTCCGTAAAGAATTCGAGTATGAGGATTGGGGTAATATCAAGCGTCTTGACGTAAAGTATCTTCTCGAAAAGGATCTACCGACAGGAAGTTATATCAAGACGGGCTATTTCCTGATCAAAGACGTCCAGGCATACGAGAATGATGAGTATGGCGATTTCGAAGGTTTTTCCGATGTCATTAGTCCTGAAGTTTACGCGGCAAAATTACAGCATGAAATGATGTTTGGTAAGAATCAGCCCGAGAAAGACGATGAAGGCTATGAATATACAGAGCCAAATGCATCGGACTATATGTACTATGCGTATCCTGACTATGAGACGAAAGAGTACGAATCGTTCATTCTTCGTCAGTTAATTGATGCTTTACGTGATCATCGCCTTGGCAGCGATGTTGAGTACGTCGTTTTGGAAACGGAAGGTTGACCCTTTCGTATCGAAACGGCTGGGCAATAACGGGGTGTAGCGCAGTTTGGCAGCGCATCTGCCTTGGGAGCAGAGGGCCACAGGTTCGAATCCTGTCACCCCGACCATATAAGCTGCCGGAAAGTGCAGGTTCCGGGGCGCCGCAAAGCCGATGGCTTACGGAACTACCAGGACGCAGTCCTTCCTGCACGCATGCCGCCGCGCAAGCAGCAGCCATTTCTGGTTCCGGGTGCAATTCCCGGGCGGGGCCTATAAACAATTCTTCAGCATTTCAAAAGAGGTATGTTTATGTCCGTATGCAAGGATACCGAGTGCTTTGCCAACTCGACGAAGGAAAACGCTCTTGGACGAGCCGTCTACAAAAACAACTGCGCAGCTCTTACGCAGGTGTATCCTTTAGACTGTCCGTTCAAAAAGACGTGGGACGAACTCAACAGCCAGATCGACCACATCCAGAAAAGACAAGACGAAGAAGGGGTCGACTCAAAGCACAGAGCCAAAAGGCTCATGCCCAACTTCGCCATCGAGAAAAAGTAAGTTTTATCATGGAACGCGCTGAAAACGGCGCACGACAAGCGGCAATCACATGCCGCTCGTTTTCGATACGGCATTTTTACGCCAGAGGGAACGCAATATGAAAATCTTTGCCACATCAGACCTTCACGGCAACAAGACGTGGATGCGTCTGTTCAAAAAGTATCTTAAGAACGAGTGCGACGCTGACATCGTTCTCGTCTGCGGCGACATCGGCGGCAGCTTCGGCAGGTCGTTCGAGGACATGCAAAAGAACCAGCGCATGGACTACGCGGAATTTCTCGAGGCTTTATACGAGATCGAGAGCATCAGCAGGTTCAGGGCCATCAGGTTCATCCTCGGAAACGACGACTGGTTCGAGTGCGGACCGGAAGAGCCTCTGTATCTTTCTGAAAAAGAGGTCATCAAGGTCGACGGGGAGAAGATCATACTCGTCCCGTTCGAGCTCGTCCACATCATGCCGTTCAGCACGAACCGCGAAGCGAACGAGAACAAGCTGCATTACGAGCTGGAAAAGACCGCCAAGATGATCAGGGAAGAGGACATGAAGAACGTCGTCTTCTGTTCGCACGGCGGGCCGTACGGTGCCTGCGACCTGTTCATCAACGGCATCGACCATTTCGGCAGCACTTCCATGCGCTCCTTCATCGAGCGCCATCAGCCCAAGGCATGGTTCTGCGGCCACATCCACGAAGCGTTCGGCGTCGACAAGATCGGCCAGACGACCGTACTCAACTGCGCAAACTACGATAAAGACGTCTTCCGCGGTCACATTTTCGACACCCTTACGGGCAAGTGTGAGGCGGTGAATTACAGTGGTTGATCTCGCGATCGTTATCCCGTGCTTTAACGAACAGGCCTCAGTCCTCGATACGATCAAGCACCTGACGGGCGTGATCCTGCGGGACTTTTCCAACCTCACCGTCCGGATATACGTCTATGACAACAATTCGACGGACCTTACCGTTCCGCTCGTTGAAAACCACATCCAGCACGCGAAATACGGCTACCTGGTGAGACTTCGCCACTGCCATAAGCAAGGCAAGGGCTATACGGTAAGACAGGCGTTCCATGAGATCGAAGCGAACGTCTACGCCATGATCGACGGAGACGCGACCTACGACGCGTCAAACCTTCGCCGGATGTACGACATGGTAGAGCAGGGTTATGCCGGCATGGTGACGGGCGACAGGCTTTCGACGTCCTACTTCACCGAAAACAAAAGACGCTTCCATAACGCCGGAAACAAGGGCGTAAAGGAAGCTGTCAATCTGCTGTTCGGAAAGGAGTATAAGGACATCTTATCAGGGCTTCGCGTGTTTTCCCGCGCCTTCGTAAAGACCTTCCCGATCACGGAAGGCGGCTTTACCCTGGAAACTGATCTTAGCATCCACGCAGCCGTTCATGACATCTCCACAAGCGACGTGGAGTGCGGATACCGGGACAGAAAAGAAGGAGACTCCTCAAAGCTCGACACGATAGCTGACGGCAAGAAGATCATAAAAGACATCTTCGTCTCATTCGTCCATTACAGACCATTCGTCTGGCACGTGTCGCTGTTTGCGCTGTTTCTTCTTGTATCTCTGTGCTTCTTCTGGTCGATGCACTACTCGATCTCTCTTTCGAGGGTCGTGCTTGCAGTTGCGTTCCTTTTCGCGTCAGTAGCGGAAGTGGTGCTTACGAGCGTTCACTGTGCGCGCAGAAGGACGGAAGAACAGGAGTTTCAGCTTTCCTACGGGCGCGAGAGCGTTAAGGTGAGCGACGATGACGAAACTATTGAATAGCATATTAAAATATGTACAGGAAGATTCGCAAAAGCATCCGGTGAACGGGAAGGTGTTCCTCATCCCGCAGATCCTGCTCGCTTTTGCGTATTCTTTTAGATACCTGGACACGGACCTCTACTACATCATAGCGAACGGCAGGTACATCTTAGAGAACGGTCTTCCCGCCGAAAACCCGTTCGTTACGACGCCCGGCTTGAACATCGTGGTACAGAACTGGCTCTACTGTGATGCAGTTGCCTTCATTCACGATCACTTTCACTCGCTCGGCCTGCTGCTTCTTCAGTTCGCATTCCTTCTCCTCATCGTGTTCGGCGCGAACGAATTTCTGAAAAGGAGCGGCTGCGACGGACTGCTGAAGATGGGCGCCGTCACATTGCTCATCATCGACTTTTCGTACACGAACCTGAGGCCGGAGATGGCGACCTTTCTTCTTGTCCTGTGGTACGTGATGTTTTATGAGCGCTACCGCGAGGACCATAATCCGCTTTACATCGCCTCAGCCGCCTTCCTCATGCTGCTTGAGATCAATCTCCACTGCAGCTACTGGATCATGCACTTTGTCATGCTCTTGCCGTATCTGGCGGAAGATATCTTAAAGAAGCGCCCCGGTGGGATAACGGATTTCATCCTGTACTCCATACCTTCAGCGTTCGCGATCTTCGCAAACCCTTACGGAACAGACGGGATACTGTACGTGTTCCGCTCCATGAAGCACGCGGCGTTTGAGATGACGTTCATCAACGAGCAGGGCAAGTTCTCGATCGCCGACGGACAGAGCATCGTCTTTATCATTCTGACATGCGTGTTCATCTTGTTCCTTAAGCAGAAAAAACTTGAGCTGCACGAGATTCTCTCCTGCGCCGGATGTTCCGTCCTTTTCATCATGGCTGCCAAGTGGATCGCGTTCTATGCGTTCGTGATCCTGTACATATTCCGCGCTGCCCTGCGCCATCACGCGCCCCTTAAGCACGGGTTTTCCGGCAGGATGGCGATATTTCCGCTTACGATGTGTTTTATCGCACTGATCATAACAGCCGCCTTAGAGACACCGGCGAACATATTCAGCCCCTCATCGGATGAATACATCGAATGCGCGTCGTCCGACAGCCTTTCCATGGAAGGCTTTTACAAGATCCACGAATATCTGCAGCTCAACGATCCTGACGCTACTGTGTTCGGCGGCTTCTCCGGATCAAATTACTTCGAGTACATGGGATATAAAGTGTATTCCGACGCAAGGCCGGAACTCTACACGGAGTACATGTGCGGCAATGATAAATTCAAAGGCATGATGGCCGTCATATGCGGATATTCCTACGGAACATTCACGCCGGAAGAGTTCGGCGAGAAAGTCGACTCGATCGGCACCGACTACTACGTCGTGATCTCGGCGTCTCCCGTACTTATGCAGTATATAGAGGATCAACCTGACAAATACGAGTCCGTACTTCACACGGACACAGTCAGGCTTTACAGGAATCTGCAGACAAGAGGTGAATAACACTCGGATCCGATCCGGGAAAACAAGGAGCGCCATGCGGCGCTTCTTTTAAATTTATTCCGTTCTCTTCCTGCGCCCGTTCATCTTTCCGCCGGCAGAAAGGCTCGTTATGCGCTATATCATTACAGCGATATTTCATCCATATTCTGGTACCTGCTTTTGTTGAGATAGAATGCTGTGTGTGATATAATATATATCGATTACTCAAAATGGGGGAATTATACCGTACTATGAACACAATATATTGTGCCAGCGTATGTGAGGAGAACTGCGAAAGGCGGATCCTCAAAGGCGCCGACATCAGAAATAAGACGATAGCGTTTCTCAAAGGGACCGACCTTTGTCCTTACAGGGAAAAGATCGAACGAGCAGAACGCGAATCGAAGAACGAGTGCTGCGGCACCTGTGAGTACCACAAGCCGGCCGTGACCTTCGGAAGCATCTGCACAAACCCGAAGAGCTTTCATCTCGCCGACTGGACGGACGACGGCGATACGTGCAGCCAGTATGTGAAGAACCATGCCCACGTATAAAGACACCGACCGCATCCTCAAAGAGCTCAGGCTCACCAAAAGGATGCTGCAAAAACAGGGACTGGAAGCTTCGGCAAACGTGTTTCAGGTCGCCATAGACGTTGTTGACAAGGCAAAGGCTGCGCCGGTCAAGACGATCACGAATGCCAGGTGGTACACGAAGCCTGCGCTTGGACTCGATAAAAGAGTCTACTGCGGAGCCTGCGACAAACCGAACGGCCAGGTCCGCAGCAGGTTCTGTCCCAGCTGCGGCGCATTCATGACGAACAGCGACAGTTCGAGAGAAAAACAGCCCGGGAGAAAAAAGAGTTGAGTACAAAGTGCGGCTACGACAAGTATGGCATCAACAAGAACGACCAGTCATGCCTTTCATGCATCTGGAGAGAGCCTGATGACGGAGTTTTTGTATGCATAAACAGCGACAGTGAGTTTTATACAGAACTGGCCGATGACGACGATCACTGCCAGCTCTGGGAAGGAGATTAAGATTGAATGTACTGATATCCATCAATCCGAGATTTCTGGGCGGCATCCTTAAAGGCGAAAAACGCGTCGAGATCAGGAAGACCCAGCCGGCCAAGCCCGACGAGAACGTCATGTACTACTGTTACGAGACAGGCGGAAAGAAAGCGGTGACTGCTGTATTCTCAAGCAGCAGCTGCAGAAAAGTCGTCTTCGAGAACGGGGTTCCCGACGAAGGGGAAGAGATCGACAAGATCGCGAAAGACGCGTGTATGAGCGTGCAGGAACTGAAGAAATATCTCGGCAAAGGGAATACCCTTTACCTGATCGGTGTCGATGAAGCACAAGCGATC
>JAIKZT010000218.1 GCA_024682015.1 Clostridia bacterium | reverse complement strand
CGCCTGCCACCGCGAAGGAGGCGGCCGAGGCGGAGTTTACGTCCGAGACGAAGATCGAGGATCTGAAGCTGCGCCTGATGGAGATGCAGGACAGCCTGAAGAGCGTACTCGAAGGCGCGAGCGGCGAACTGGACGGAGATGCCTCCGCCGAGCGGCTCACCGAGATCAAGAATTCGGTAGCGTCCCTGGAGAAGGATCTGCTCAACCTCGGATCCACCATCACGAAGGAAGACCGCCCCGGGGACGAGGAACTGCCCCTCGAGGGCGTGCTTCCTCCGAAAGAGGACCACAAGAAGAAATAGCGGCGAGGTGTTCCCATGAAAGACCCCATCATCATCGGCATCGCCGGCGGCACGGGCTCCGGCAAATCGACGCTCGTGCGGGAGATCGCCGCGGAATTCAACGATTCTGTGTGCCTGCTGTCCCACGACTTCTATTACAAGGCTCACGACGACATGCCGTTCGAGCAGCGCTGCAAGCTGAACTACGATCACCCGAACGCCTACGACACGGACATGCTGATCGAGCATCTGCAGCTTCTGAAGCAGGGGCTCGTCGTGCACCGGCCGGTCTACGACTTCTCCGATCACAACCGGGCGAAGGACGTCGTGGAGGTGAAGCCCGCCAAGGTCATCATCGTGGAAGGCATCCTGATCTTCGCCGAGGAAGAGCTGCGCGACATGTTCGACATCAAGCTGTTCGTCGACACGGACGCGGACGTGCGCATCCTGCGCCGCATCCTGCGGGACGTGGAGGAGCGCGGCCGGACGCTCGAATCGGTCGTCAATCAGTATCTTACGACGGTCAAACCCATGCACGAGCAGTTCGTGGAGCCGTCGAAGAAATACGCGGACATCATCATCCCCGAGGGCGGCCGCAACCGCGTGGCGCTGTCGATGGTGAACCACCGCATCCGTTCCCTTCTGGAGGAGTAAACGGAATCAATATTATCGTAAACTGCAGTTTTTTCAAAGAAAGGAGAAAAACCATGGATAGCGGAAGTACCATAGGGACATCGGCAGGCCAGACATTAGCAGAACCGCCGCGATTATCCGTGGCTCCTGCTGCATAGACAGACCTGCCAGACCCTTATTTCCCTTTTGTGGAGAGAACAGTTATGGCAGAATTATCATTTGAGCGCACATTTGAGGCGCTGCTGGAAGACAAAAAGTATTCCACGATCAAGGACGTCCTCGTCACGATGAACCCGGCGGACATCGCTTCCATCTTCGAGGACGTGGACGAGGAGAGATTGCCGCTGCTGTTCAGGCTCCTGCCTAAAGAGCTGGCGGCGGAGACGTTCGTCGAGATGGAGCCCGAGCAGCAGGAGATCCTGGTGGAGGGCTTCTCGGACCGCGAGCTGCACGAAGTCATGGACGAGCTGTTCGTCGACGACGCGGTCGATCTGGTCGAGGAGATGCCGGCCAACGTGGTCAAGCGCATCCTGGCCCAGGCCGACCCAAAGATGCGGCGCGAGATCAACGAGATCCTTCGCTATCCGGAGGATTCGGCCGGATCCATCATGACGACGGAGTACGTTAACCTGCATCCGTCCATGACGGTGGGCGACGCCATCGAGCGCATCCGCCGCACGGGCGTGGACAAGGAGACGATCTACACCTGCTACGTCACCGACGAGAGAAAACTGCTGGGGACGGTCACTGTCCGGGAGCTGCTCATGTCCCGCGACGAGATGAAGGTCGGCGATCTGATGGAGACGAACGTCATCTCCGTCAACACGCTCGACGACCAGGAGGAAGTGGCCAACATGTTCACGAAGTACAGCTTCCTCGCCCTGCCGGTCGTGGACAGCGACCTGAGGATGGTCGGTATCGTCACGTTCGACGACGCCATGGACGTTCTGGAAGAAGAGACCACGGAGGACATGGAGATCATGGCCGGTATCACCCCGTCCGAAAAGACGTATTACCGGTCGAGCCCCTGGGAACTGTACAAGCACCGCATTCCCTGGCTGCTCCTGCTGATGGTCTCGGCGACGTTTACCGGCATCATCATCACGCACTTCGAGAACGCGCTCGCGGCCCAGGTCGTGCTCACCGCGTTCATCCCCATGCTGATGGACACGGGCGGCAACTCCGGTTCGCAGGCGTCCGTTACCGTCATCCGCGCGCTGTCGCTGGACGACGTGGAGTTTTCGGACCTGCCGGTCGTCGTGTGGAAGGAGATCCGCACGGCCGTGCTCTGCGGCGTTTCGCTGGCAGCGGCCTGCTTCGCCAAACTCATGGTCGTCGACAAGATGATCCTCGGCAACGACGGGGTCACCACCTCCGTCGCGGCGGTCGTCTGCTCCACGATGGCGCTCACCGTGCTCGTCGCCAAGCTCATCGGCTGCAGCCTGCCGATGATCGCGAAAAAGCTGGGGTTTGACCCGGCCGTCATGGCCAGCCCGTTCATCACGACCATCGTGGACGCTGTCTCGCTGCTCGTCTATTTCGCCATTGCCAGCGCTTTGCTGTTTTAATCAAGGAGGAAAACTAACATGCTCAGAATTGCAATCAACGGCTTCGGCCGCATCGGAAGGCTGTCGTTCAGAAAGATGTTCGGCGATCCCCGGTTCAACGTCGTCGCGATCAACGACCTTACGAGCCCGGAGATGCTGGCCTATCTGCTGAAATACGATTCCGTGCAGCGGCCTTACCAGGGTCACCTGATCTCCGCGGACGAGAATTCCATCACCGTGGACGGCACGAAAATCCCCGTGTTCGCCAAGGCGGACGCCAAGGACCTGCCCTGGAAGGAGTTCGACGTGGACATCGTGCTGGAATGCACGGGCTTCTATACGAGCAAAGCCAAGTCCATGGCGCACATCGAAGCCGGCGCCAAGCGCGTGCTCATCTCCGCGCCCGCGGGCAATGACCTGCCCACGATCGTCTACGGAACGAACCACGACACGCTGAAAGCGGAAGACCTCATCGTTTCCGGCGCGTCCTGCACGACGAACTGCCTCGCGCCCATGGCGAAGGCCCTGAACGAATACCGGGAGCTGCGCACGGGCTTCATGACGACGATCCACGCCTACACGGGCGACCAGATGATCCTCGACGGACCCCACAAGAAGGGCGACTTCCGCAGAGCCCGGGCCGGCGCGCTGAACATCGTTCCCGCCAGCAGCGGCGCGGCCAAGGCCATCGGCCTCGTCATCCCCGAACTCGACGGCAAGCTCATCGGCTCTGCCCAGAGAGTGCCCGTGGGCACCGGTTCCGTTACGATCCTCGACGCGACGCTGAAGGACATGACGGACACCGTCTCCGTGGAAGGCATCAACGAGAAGATGCGCGCCTCCACGAACAAGTCGTTCGGCTACAACGAAGAGCCCATCGTATCCACCGACATCATCGGCAGCACGTACGGTTCGCTGTTTGACGCCACCCAGACGCTGGCGCAGAAGTGCGGCACGCACATCTACGAGGTGCGCGTCGTGGCCTGGTACGACAACGAGATGGGCTATACCAGCCAGCTGCTGCGCACGATGGCGCACATGGGCCGGCTGATCGGGAAGATCTGATCCGCTAAAAACAGGCATAAAAAAGCGCCCTCCGGAAGCGTTCCGGGGGGCGCTGTTCGTTTCTTCGGTTACGCGGCCTTACTGTGCGGGAGTTCCTTCCGCGGCGGGGCAGGGATTTGCGACCTTGGGCGCGACCTCCTCGTTCAGCTGTCTGATCAGGGAGTCCGCCTCTTCCTTCAGCGTTTCGAGCTGCTCCTCTTCCATGTTTTCGGG
>JAIKZT010000250.1 GCA_024682015.1 Clostridia bacterium | reverse complement strand
GGACGGTTTTTTGTCCGCAGCTGTGCCAAGACAAAAGAACCGTCCCCGTGTCTTCCATTACTTTTTCTCCTACAACTTCTTGACACCGACCCCCTTTAATTTCCTCTTGCTTTTTTTCTACCACGGTGTATAATGCATGTGGAGTTGGTCGTCGCTGTCGTGTATTCTCTTCGGAGATGTGGTGGCGGTCAGCTTCCTTTTGTTTTCGTTTAAATACCTTTTTGATTTTTCCGTTTGTCACCAGCACAAGTTCATCAACGAATTGTTTAAGACAAGGGGATGGTTTTTTGTCCGCAGCTGTGCCAAGACAAAAGAACCGTCCCCGTGTCTTCACAAGGAAACACGCACGCTGACCGACCAAGACAGCCGGGAGGTCGTCATCACGGTCACGACGAACACGGGCGACGTGCATACCGCCGGCAATGTCTCTGCGGCGGAACCGGTCCTCGTGGCCGCGTACGACGCCGACGGACGGTTCCTCGGGGTCGCGTGGGTGAGCGCGCCGGGCGACACCAAGGCCGCGGACGCATCCGCGGATTCCCTGACTCTCTTCTGGGTCGACGGCGACTCCAGGCCGAAGGCCGAGGCCGAAGAGGTGCTGATGGAATAATAAACGCCGCATGTTCCGGCCCCATATCAGCCAATTGGTTGATTCGGGGCCGGTTTTTTGTGCTATAATGAATAGTGGATTAGAAGGAGGGGAATGCCATGAATAAACGTCTGTTTTCCCTGCTGCTTTGCGCAGCGCTGCTCATCGGACTCTTTCCGGGCTTTGCGTATGCCAAGCCTGCCGAAAACCACATTCCTATGGTCGAAGTTACGGCCCCAAATCCCGACTATGAGGAGGAGATCCCCTGCGGAAGCACTCACGCAAAAAGGCCGACAGTCAGCACGGCGCACGTGTATCTTGCGTCCTACGAATGGAAGGATCTGACCGAAAACCGCCTGACGGAGCCGGGAGAGATCTTCGAGGCCGAACATGCGTACCGCCTGACCGTTAGAGTCGTCGTGACCGACAGCACGTATTGCTTCGACGATCTTTATACGGTATTCAAGATCAACGATTATTATACGCTCCCCATCGAGCACGGCGAGGACTACGCGGTCTTCTATCGCGATTTCAAGCTCAACAGCCCGTCCATCATCTATACGGTCAGAGCCGAGACCATAGAGCCGGTAAAAGGAGAGGAGATCCCCTTCGGCGCCTTTCACGCGAACAGGCCGGTCATCACCGTGGGGTCTGTGGATCTCATGGGCTATGAATGGTGGGATATGACCGAAGGCCGCAAGACGACGTCCGGGGAATTGTTCCGGGTGGAGCACGAGTACCGCCTGGTCGTACAGGTCACGCGAAGCGCTAAAGGACATATCCTCGTGCCGTTCTCCTATACGGCCTGCCTCATCAACGATCATCTCGCAACGTATGCGGCCGACGGCGAGAACAACAAGAACGTCGCAACGTTTTATCTCGATTTCACAAAGATCTTCGGTCCGAACAAGATCTCGCGGGTCGACGCCACCAGCGTGATCCCCCAGGTCGGCGAGGAGATACCCTACGGGATCGGGCATGAAAACGCGCCCATGATCCCCACGGAGCGCACGAAACTCGTGACTTACGAGTGGAAGGATCTTACGACGAACCTCAACACGAAATACGGCGATACGTTCCTGGAGGGGCACCGCTACCGCCTGACCGTGCAGGTCCAGAAGTTCACGCTTGAAGACTATATCTTCGCGGACGACGCGCGGGGGTTCATCAACGGACTGCCCGCAGTCAAGGGCGGTGCCAACAGCGAGACTGTCTTCACGTTCTATTATGATTTCCCCATCATCATCGGTTCCGTGGCGGTCAGCGGGGTCGTCGAGCCCGCGACGGACGCGTCTCCGGCTTACGATCTGGAAATCGAAGACCCCCTGCTTTACTTTTTCGATACTTCCACGGACTACACCTACGGCGGCAGCTGGCAAATGACGCATAGTGGCGTGACGTGGTACAGACGCAGCCTCGGCGAGACCGAATTCTCGAAGATCTCCTCCGGGATCCCCTTCGAGCCGGTCAACTGGTACAAAGTCACCGTCCGTCTCAAGCCGGCGGAAGGCTACGGCTTCGACAAAAATACCACGGCTACGATCAACGGCCTGCTGGCGGTCATCGAAAATGTGGCTGCAGACGGCAGCTGGATCGAGGCGTCTTATTCGTACCTGCTCGGCGAATGGATGGGCTTTGCCAGTTTCACGGTCCCCGAACCCGAGGCAGGGCATCGCATCGAATACGACGCGGTGCCTGAGTCCGACGAATACTACCGTCTCAATACCGACAGCTACCTGGCTTCGTACTTTGAAGGCGTTGCCTGGTACGACGAGACCGAGGGCGAGTGGATCAAAACAGGGAAATTCAACTACTTTGTGCAGGATCACGTTTACACTGTGTTCGTCCGCGTTGAAGCGCTGGGAGATCGCCGGTTCGTCTACAGAGACGGCATCTACGAGGTCACCGCGCGGGTCAACGACGATCCCAACTGCTCCATCGAGATGAGCATCTTCGGCACTTTCAACGTCACTCCGCCAGGCAAAGACATCATCATCAGCCACACCTTCGATCCCTGCCCCTGCGCTCAGATCCGCGACATCGACGTTACGCTCGCAGATCCGCTTCCGGGCCTGCCCATCAGCCATGAGCCAGCCGTGGAGGAAGAGGCGCTGTACAGTCTCGTGACGGACGAAGTGGAGTATCCCGGCGGGGTCAGATGGACCGTGTACGACGCCGAACTCGACACCTGGAACGCGGTGTCGCCGGAGACGGCCGCAGTGCGCAGCGGCATATACACCGCGTACGTTCTGCTGGAGGTCAAGGATCCGGCTGCCTGGGCTTTCGCGTTCAATACTTCTCAGATCGCTGTGGATATCGGCGGCGAAGCCGGCGAAGTGGAAGAACTGCTCGGCGGCGGCCAGCGCATCGTCGTCCGCCGCACATACGACGCCGGGGATACGCTCTACGTGCCTGGGGTCAGCTTCAGTTTCCCCGTGGAGGGCGTTGAGCCGTACAACGAAGTGGAAGCGATGTTCACGTTCAATCCTTACCTGCCGACGTACAGGATCGCGGACTATAACGAATATCCGTTCCACGGCGGCGTCGCATGGTCCGACGATACCGCGGGAGGGCGGCTTAATCCCGGCGACGTGTTCATCGGAGGCCACCTCTACACCTGCTATATCATCGTTGAACCAGAAGACGGAAACGCATTCACCATGCCGCTGCAGCACATGCTGATCGGCGGCGAATCTGCGGAACTCTGCAATAAGGAGTTCGGGTTCGATCTGACATATGTGGACAACAGCCCCTCGCGCGCGGTAATCAAGCGGTCGTTCAACTTGCCGCTGATCTGGCTCGACGATTTCGACCTGTATATCGATGAGCCCCACGACGCGGAGCGGATCCGCTGGCCCGATATCACGGACTTCCCCGGCTTCGGCATTATCGACGCGGTCTGGACGGATGAACAGACGGGCGAAGAGATGTCCGGCTTTGACACGTTCGAGGAAGGTCGGCAGTATACCGTCACGTTCACGCTGCGCGTGAAGAACGGCTATGCCTTCCTGCTGCACGGCGAATTCGAGCCGGTCTTTATGGCCAGGGTCAACGGCAACGCGGCAGATAACGGCAAAGTCCCCGGCGAGAATCCCCTCGAGACTGCAACCGTCTCCTACACGTTCACAGCCACGGCGGAGATGATCGAGACCGTCGACGTCGACCTCGCTCCGCCGCTTGCGGGCGAACACCCGTCCTTCAGTCCGGATCACCGGGAATACTATTCGCCTGTTGATGTTGTCTGGACTGATTCCATGACAGGGGATGTTTTAAGCAAAGAGGATATCTTTATCCTCGGCCGCGAATACGAGGCGGCGATCATTCTCGACGCGAACCCAGGCTGCCGCTTCAAGACGGTGACGGACGGCGAGGCTCTCGTTCCCGACGTTACGGCAGTGTTCAGCGGCAAGGCGCCTTCAGCCATCCTGACCGGGCCGAGCGGGGATGCGACCAGGCAGATCGAGATCCGCGCTGCGTTCACCTGCACGGATGAGATACGCTATTTCGAGGCCGCGACGACTGGTTATGCGCCCGGCAATACTCCGGCCGACGTAACGTTCAGTTTCCCGGACGGCGCTGGCTACGAGCTGGATAAGGCTGTCTGGTACGATCAGAAGACGAATACGGCGCTCGGCGGCAGCGACACATTTGCGGACGGCGAACCATATACGCTGGAGATCCATCTGCGGCGCAGCGGAGCTCCGCTCTTTGAGGCTTCCTACGACGCGGATAAGGCCCTCTGGAAACCGTCCTGGTTCATTGAGGGCACGGCCGACGGCTTGCCCTGCGCGATCGACAGTTCCGAGGGCAGGGACGCGCGCGACTACGTCCTGCTCACGTTCTATGCGCCGCCCTGCGGCAAGACGCTTGTCGACAGCATCGAGATCAGCGGGTTCAAGACAATCGAAGTCGGAATGACCCTGCAGGAGTACCGCGATTCGCTGGTGCTCACCGTGCCCAAGGACGCGCCGTATGTGCTCGGCGACGTGGCCTGCGGCAGCATGGGGCCGGACGACCGGTTCCAGGCGGCGTCGAATCAGGAGACCGTCTACGTACCGGTCATCCTGAAGGATGGCTATGCGTTCTGGTCTCTTTATGACTCGTATCTTATGAAATATTCGACGATATACTATGCGACGGCTTTGGTCGACGGCGAGGAGCGCTACTGGACTCCCCATGGCGACGGGCGGTACACGCTCCTCGTATCCGCGACGGTGGCACAGGCGATTACGGCCACGTTCGATCCGAACGGCGGCGAGGGCAGCATGCCCGCGGTGCACGTCGGGGTGCTGGATGACTTTGTGCTGCCCGCGTGCGGCTTCACCGCTCCGTACGGCAAGGAATTCAGCTGCTGGCGCATCGGCGGCATGGACTGCGCGCCGGGAGACACCGTCGAGGCCGGCATAGATCTGATCGACGCCGGGTTCATCATCACGGCGGTCTGGCAGGACAAGGCCCACATGGTGACCCGCACGCTGACCGACCAAGCCAGCCGGGAGGTCGTCATCACGGTCACGACGAACACGGGCGACGTGCATACCGCCGGCAATGTCTCTGCGGCGGAACCGGTCCTCGTGGCCGCGTACGACGCCGACGGACG
>JAIKZT010000164.1 GCA_024682015.1 Clostridia bacterium | reverse complement strand
CCGAACAGGCAGACGACCATGGGCTCGATGTAATACCCGATGGATGTTTCGACAACGTGGTTCGCGTTCACCGCCCAGATGTACAGCGACCAGTTTACCGTAATGAGAACGCCCGCCAGAAAGAACTTCACCAGAAGCTTTCGGTCTTTCAAAGGCGCGAAGAACTCCTCGCGGGCATAGGTTCTGCGCGCGAGCAGATAGCTGAAAGCCGCGCACAGAAAGACGCGGTAAAAAATGATCACCACGGAATCGATGGGCCGCAGCGCGTGCCAGTACAAAGGCAGAACGCCCCAGATCAGGTTGCTCAGCACGGCGGCTGCGATTCCCTGTTTTCTTTGTTCCATATGATTCACAAAAGGCTTGCCACGAACTGCTCCGCAGCGCGCGCCGAGCGGCTGCCCTTGCGAAGCGCGAACGCCTCGGCCTTCACGGCCAGCTCGTCCTGCGGCAGGGTCAGCCCGGCCTTTGCCGCCAGGTCGCACACGATGCGCAGGTACAGCTGCTTGTTCGGTTTCTGGAAATAGATCGTCTCGCCGAAGCGGTCCGAAAGGCTCATGAGCTCCTGCATGGTGTCGTTGATGTGCACGTCGTCCATGCCGGTGCGGTCCGCGAAACTCTCCTTGACGATGTGCCGGCGGTTGCTCGTGGCGTAGATCACCGCGTTGTCCGAGCGCACGGAGGCTGACCCCTCCAGCGCAGCCTTCAGCATGGAAAAGTCGCTGTCGTTCTTGTTGAAGGACAGATCGTCGATGAAGATGATGAACTTCAGCGGATTGCCCGCGATGCGGCCGCACACGCCTGCCAGCTGCAGTAGCTGATCCTTGCGCAGCTCTATGAGCCGCAGCCCGTCTTCGAAGAACGCGTTCGCCACGGCCTTTACGGTGGAGGATTTTCCCGTGCCCGCGTCTCCGTAGAGCAGGATGTTCGCGGCAGGACGGCCGGCCAGAAGCGCCTTCGTGTTCTCGATGACCCTGCCCCGCTCTTCCTCATACCCTATGAAAGCATCCAAGGAGATCGTGTCCGGCGACTCCACGGGGCAGATGGCGCCCGATTCGTCCAGCCGCAGCATGCCGGCGCGCGCGAACACGCCCCAGCCGAAGCGGGCCACGTTCGAAAGCCGCTCGGCGTACTCCGCGGCGAAGTCGACGGGCTCGGACACAAAGCGCGGCAAAAAGGCCTTCAGCGCCGGGTCCGGGCAAAGATCCTCTGGTCGGAGCGCGCTCAGCGCCGAGAACAGGCCGAGGTCCCTGCTGCAATTGGCCTGTAAGGCCTCTGAGATCGGTTTTAAGGCCGCTTTATCCCTTATGACGGGATTCTCATCCTCAAAGACCTTTTCCCTCAGAAATCGGCTGAAATCGGCCTTCCAGGGGGTAAGCGCCCCACAGAGCTTTCCGAGCAGTTCGAGCTGTCCGAGAGGCTCTTCGCAGTCCAGAAGTTCACAAAGGCAACCGAAAACGGCGCAGTCCAATACGCCCCGAAAGAGGCTGAGGCCGCGCAGCCTGGCCGCCAGCAGTTTACGCTCCTGCAGATCCATGTCTTGTTGTCTCCTGAAAAAACGGCAGGAAGCCGCCGGGCGCTTTCCGCCCGGCTCTGCCTGCCGTCAATGCTTCCTAATCTACGAACTGGTTGACGATGGCGCCCCTGTCCGCGGAACTGACCGCGGCCGCGTAGCGCGCCAGCGCGCCCTTGATGCCCTCTTTCTTCTTCAGGGTCATCGACGCTTTGCGCGCGGCGATCTCCTCATCGGACACCTTCAGTTCGATCCGGTATTCCGGAATGTTGATGGAGATGAGGTCTCCGTCCTTCACGTAAGCGATGAGCCCGCCTCTGGCCGCTTCCGGGGACACGTGTCCGATGGAAGCGCCGCGAGTCGCGCCGGAGAACCGGCCGTCCGTGATGAGCGCGCATTCCTTGCCCAGCCCCATGCCCACGATGGCGGACGTCGGGGACAGCATCTCGCGCATGCCGGGACCGCCCGCGGGGCCTTCGTAGCGGATCACCACCACGTCGCCCGCTTCGATCTTGCCGCCGTAGATGGCCGCGATGGCCTCCTCTTCGGAGTCGAAGCACTTGGCCGGCCCTTCGTGCACGAGCATCTCCGGATCCACGGCGCTGCGCTTGACGACGCAGCCGTCCGGCGCCAGGTTGCCGCGCAGGATGGCGAGGCCGCCCGTCTTGCTGAATGCGTTGTCCGGCTTGCGGACGACTTCGGGATCGCGGTTGGCCGCGCCTTTCAGGTTCTCCGCCAGCGTCTTGCCGGTGCAGGTGAGCACGGACGTGTCGAGCACGCCCAGCGCTTCCAGCTCTTTCAGGACTGCCGGGATGCCGCCCGCTTCGTTCAGGTCTTCCATGTACGTGCGTCCGGCCGGCGCCAGATGGCAGATGTTCGGCGTCTTCTCGGAGATCTCGTTGGCCATGTCCAGATCGATGGCGATGCCGCATTCGTTGGCGATGGCCGGCAGGTGCAGCATGGAGTTCGAGGAGCAGCCAATGGCCATGTCCGCGGTCAGCGCGTTGCGGAACGCTGCCGGGGTCATGATGTCTCGGGGCTTGATCCCCTTCTTCACCAGCTCCATCACCTGCATGCCGGCGTGCTTGGCGAGCTCGATGCGCGCCGAATACACCGCCGGGATGGTGCCGTTGCCGGGAAGGCCCATGCCGAGCACTTCCGTAAGGCAGTTCATGGAGTTAGCCGTGTACATGCCCGAGCACGAACCGCACGTCGGACAGGTGTGCAGGCAGTAATCCTCGAGTTTGTCGTCGTCGATCCTGCCGGCGCTGTAGGCTCCCACCGCCTCGAACATGCTGGAGAGGCTCGTCTTCTTCCCGTCGCTGCGTCCGGCAAGCATGGGGCCGCCGGATACGAACACCGTGGGGATGTTGAGCCTCCCTGCCGCCATCAGCAGGCCCGGCACGTTCTTGTCGCAGTTCGGGACCATCACGAGGCCGTCGAACCCGTGGGCGAGCGCCATGGCTTCCGTGGAGTCGGCGATCATCTCGCGGGTGATCAGGGAGTATTTCATCCCCGTGTG
>JAIKZT010000159.1 GCA_024682015.1 Clostridia bacterium | reverse complement strand
CGCTGGGAGTCTATGGCGCTCATGGTGCCGCTGGCCGCGTGGCGGTTGTACGGGTGAGCCATCATCGCGACGGCCAGGCCGTCGTAGCGTCCGGCTTCTGCCAGGTTCACCTTGCCGCCGGCGGTCTCCTCCGCCGGAGCGCCGATGACCTGCACCTCGCCGCCGTATTCGTCGATGGCGTCCTTGAGCGCGATGGCGTTGCAGCAGGCCAGCGCGCCGATCATGTTGTGGCCGCAGGCGTGGCCCATGCCCTTCAGCGCGTCGTATTCGGCGAGGAAACCGACGACGGGACCCTCTTTGGCGCCCTTGTACGAGGCGATAAAGGCGGTCTCGAGCCCGCAGACGTTCCGTTCAATGGTAAAGCCGTGCTTTTCGAGCAGCGCGGTGAGCGTTGCCACCGCGTGGAATTCCTGCATGCCCAGTTCGGGATCTTCGTGGATCGCGTGAGCCGCCGCGCGGATCTCTTCCCGCAGCGCGTCGACGCGTTCTGTGATGGTTCTCATAGGTTATTGTCTCTCTTTCTGCGCGTCCGCCTGTTTTTCCCGTATCTTGCGGGCCAGTTCCTGCGCTGAGGCTCTGCAGTCCTCGCAAAACGCGAAACTGCGGCTTTCTCTCTTGTTGCTGCTGCGGATGACGGCCGCCGGCAGGTGGCGCATCTGCGTCTTGTCGCTGCCGGGCTCGATCTGGCCGTTGACGGCGAGCTTCTCCAGTTCGACCGCCTGGATGCGTTCATAGGGCCATTCCATGATCGTATGAGCCTTCTCATCGCTCAGAAGGCTCTTCACGACGCTGTAGGCCTGCAGCGTGTCCTCCATCAGCGTAAAGCAGGTGAACTGCACGTGGGAGGACCGGCCGATGCTGTCCGCCTCATCGGCGCGCAGCATGGCCTGTTCGTCCTTGATGGGGAGCTTCGCGTAGCCGTAGAGGATGATCTTATCGGCCTCCGTAAAGGCGTCGTAGTCCATGTCGCCGGCGTTCAGCGCGTCCGATTCCAGATCCAGTTCGCCGAGCATGCTGCGGACCCGCGCGTCCACTTCCTGCGCTGAGACGCTGGCTCGGCTCACGTAAAAGAACTGCCAGACGCCCAGCGCGGCAAACAGCGCGGCAGCAGCGTAGTGCAGGGGGCCTCCGCCCCAGTGGGCGTAGAGCCCTAAAAGGATCGCGCCGCCGAAGAAGATGAAGGGCGTACCGCCCGCCTTCTTGCGGAAGTACAGCTCCCCGCGCTCTATGGTGTAGCGTTCGCGCGTGGATTTCTTTTCAAATTCATTCTTTTTGTAAAACTTGATAAGGGCCATAGGCTGGAACTGCTTTCGATAGAAAAAGGGACTGCGCGAAATGCGCAGCCCCCGGAAAAGTGAGATTTAGGCGTATCCGATCATGACGGCGATGATCAGCAGGATGACCTGTACGCAGAAGCAGACCGCGTAGACAGGAATGAAGAACTTATACCATCTGTCGAGAGGGATCTTGCCGATACCGCACATGGTGGCGACAGAGCAGGTCGGCCACAGCATGTTGGAGTAGCCGTCGCCGAACTGATAGGCCAGAACGGTGACCTGTCTGGTAACGCCAGCCAGATCTCCCAGCGGAACCATGATGGGCATGATAGCGGTAGCCTGTCCGGAACCGGAGGGGATGAAGAAGTTGATGATGTTCTGCGCGACCAGCATGCCGATGGCGGAGCCCATTCTGCCAAGACCGGCGGTAACGGTAGCTAGGCCGTGGACCACGGTGTCGATGATGACGCCGTTCTGCATGATGATCAGGATGGCGCGGGCCAGGCCGACGACGACCATGCCGATGGCCATTTCCTTGAACGCGGTGAGCAGGTTGTCCTTGATCTGCTCGGGCTTGAAGCCGGCGATGATGGAGATGATCAGAGCGGAGATGATGAAGACGGCACTCATTTCATTGATCCAGAAACCGAGCTTCAGGGAGCCGTAAACGATGGTGGCGACGGTGAAGATCATGGAGACGAGGATGATCTTCTGCTTGGCGGTGAACTCGACGTTCTCCACTCTCTCCAGTTCGAAGGAGGAGAAGTCGCAGTCCTTGACGTAGCTGGCTTCGGGGTTCTTCTTGACCTTGTTTGCATAGCGCATGACCATGAACGTCATGACGGCGTACTGTACGAAGAAGATGATCCAGCGATAGATCAGACCCGAGAAGATGGGCAGCTCCGCGATGGACTGGGCGACACCGATGGTGAACGCGTTCGTCGTCGCGGAAGCGAAGCCGGTGGCTACGCCCACGAAGCACATGCACAGGCCGACGATGGCATCGTAGCCCAGCGCGATGGCCAGGGCCACGAAGATGGGTACGAGGCCGTACACGGTCTCCAGCTCACCGTAGGTGGAGCCTGCGATGGCGAAGATGAACATGCAGATGGGGATGAACAGCTTGCTGTCCTTGGCTTTGCTGCCGAGCAGTTTGTTGATCGCGGAGGTCAGGGCGCCACTCTGCATGACGCTGTAGACCCAGAAGAAACCGAAAGCGATCAGGAAAATGATGTTGCCGACTTCAACGAAAGCATCCGGGATCGAGACGAACATCTTCCACGGATTGACCGGGGATTGTTCTACATACTGGAAGCTTGCCGGGTCGACGACATTTCTGCCGCTCGCTTCGTCAAACACGCGCTCATAAGTTCCTGCGGGAACGATGTACGTCAGAATCATTATGACGACAATGATCAGGAACAGAAGAACCGGCGTGCTGGGCAGCGAGAACTTCTTTTTCTTTTCCAGTTCCGACATAGTAACTCCTTTCTGGTTTACACACACAAAGATAGTATAGAAGTATTCCGGTATCGGTAAACGCAGCCGCCGGAGTCCGCCGCCGCAGCAGAGCAAAGCGGGAGCGGGAGGGGCGGAGCATGAACCGCAGAATGATAGATATAGTTATTATAGCGGAACATTTTCCGTGATTCTCGCAGAAACGCCATTTCGTTGCGGTCAAAACGCAATTTCCGCAAATTGTTCAAAAAAGAAAAGCAAACTAATTAGGTTCGACTGCAACATCGTGCAACTCCGCGCGGCGGGCGGCCTTGGAGACTGGTTTGCTGATTTGCTTGCCATCCGCCGCAAGCCCCTTGCCAGCCGGCAGGCCGTACCGATACAATGAAGAAGTGAAAGGAGAACGATCCGATGAGAGACTACATGCTTCTGCCCCAGGAGGAAAAGGAGGCGCTCGTTCAAAAAGCTGCGGACGTCGCCAGCGACACGGAACTGAAATACGGAAACTGCGTACAGAGCGTGCTGAACGGCCTGTACGAGACGTTCCCCGACATGGGGATCACGCCGGAGATGATCAAGATGGGCTTCGGCCTCGCGGGCGGATGCTGCATCTCCCTGAAGGGCACCTGCGGCGCGCTGAGCGGCGCGGCGATGGCCATCAGCCTGATCTACGGGCGGACCATCGACGATTTCAGCGGCTACTACGACGACTGCCAGGCGCTGATCCGCACCATCATGGACGATTTCGAAGCGAAATACGGTAGCGTGCTCTGCGCGGATATCCTCACCCGCAACATGGGGGCGCCCTACGACTGGAAGACGAAGGAAGGCCTCGAAGCCTACAACGCGCACAGCGGTTCCGTGCACGACGCGGAAGTGGTGGCTTACTGCGCGGAGGCTGTCGCCCGGATGATCGTGGATGGCCGGATCAAAGACGACGGCGAGCGGCCCGACGTGGTCAATCCCTACTACCGTTCCCCGAAATCGCTGGAGATGGAACGGCTCAGAAAGGAACAGAAGGCGAAGGAAAAGGCGGCAAAACTGGCGCAGCAGGCCCAATGATGCGCAGCTTTATGCCGGGTCCGGCCGGGTGTATCCGAATTATCCTCAAAAGGAAGGGTCTTTTGCGCCCTTCTTTTATTGTCCTTCATTCTGTGATATAATTACTTGGTTAAAGTTCGTTTTAAAAGAGACGTATATGTTTAAGACAACTGAAGCCGAAGGGGTGGCCGCAAAGTAACTCCCCTGTTAGGGGAGATGCCGCAGGCAGAAGGGTAAGTGCCGGCGAAGCCGGTGATCTCATGTCGAGAAGCGCAGTCCGCGGCGAGCATCGCAGTATATGAGGATGGTTGCGGACAGGACCCCGAAGGCGGACCAGAATACGTTGTTCAATACTGGCCTCGGCCATTTCAGACATACACAACAGGAGGTAAAAATGGCAAGAAAAACGTACACCAACGAGGAGATCCAGCGGACTGCCAATAAGATCCGCAAG
>JAIKZT010000244.1 GCA_024682015.1 Clostridia bacterium | reverse complement strand
TCCCAAGGAGATAACCCGCACCGCAAAAGAGCGCCGGAACGGGTCGATGGGCTTTGCGGAAGTTATCGTTATGTACTACAACAAAAAATCCAAGTACGGGCTTCCCATCAGCCGCCTGTATCGTAAAAACCCCGCCAGCTTTGATCCTGCGGACGAGGCGGATGGTCAAGAAGGGACAAGATCAGACCAAATGCTGGAAATGGGAGTGCAGGATCTGCTTGATACGGACGAGCCGGACGATGCTTTTGAGGATTATGATGAATCGCTGGATTCCGAGGACGAAGATGACGAAGAGGATGATGCCGACCTTGACGATGAGGTATAAGGCGGCATACAGTTGTCGCAAACAAAGAAGCGTGAAGCGCCTCTGCTCCCCGCGTCACTGTTTATTGGAGTCTTTTCGGATCATCCATTTTAGCATTTCCCCGGCAACCTGCCAAGGCAACCGCTGAAGCGGTGGCTGCGTTTGCAGCAATACCAGACGGCGCGACCTCCGGCTCCGGAAATCATTTGTGCGTTGCAGTTCACCCGCTTACAGAAAATTCTGAACACCGCCGATGAATCTGAACGAACACAATTCACCACATAGCTATTCATCGGTATGAGCGTCTATAAACAACGCCCTGAGCTGCTCAACAGTGCTTCTTCCTCCTCTCATGCAATCCGTGACAGATGGATGATCTTTCCGTCAGCATCTTTGCCGCCAGCACGAGAGGCCTCCTCTCATCCTTGAGAAATCCTTCAAGCCCGGCTCGCCCGCACGGATCCCCAAGCGTGTTCATCGCGGAATACAGCGTGATTTTGAGCATACAGAATCTTTCTTCCAGGATCTCCATCGTAGCTTTCCTCTTGAGTTCTGGCAAATTCAAAACCCGGTGGAGCAGTGGAATAAATGCCTGATCCCCGCTCCTCACCGCAGTCAGAGCGAAGCTCTCGCAGTAGCAATAGATACCGCTCCTCAAATCTTGCCAGTCCCTGTCGCTGTCTTCAAGACACTCGAGGATGGGTTCAAAAATCGTGACGAGGGAGACGCTCTTTGCCCTCGCGAGCCCGTTCATGAGATACACCGCTTCCGGCATCAGCCCGTGATCTGGCAGCAGTTCACCGAACCTCACAGAGGCCCTTCGCCTGGGAAGCCCGGCAGCCAGCTCGAACTCCGACTGGAGAGCGCGCACGATGCAGTCCACACCCGTCTCGTCGCCGTGCCACAGCAAAAGGCGCGCGAGCGCAAGGCGGAGCTCTGGTTTCTCCGTGTGCAGATACGCCTGCCGCAGCGGCGGAAGTACTTCGTCGCAATCTGCCAGCAGGATGCGGGTGATCGGTGAAGGCTGGCTCTGCCAGTGCCTGATCGGCTCGTCGAGCCATTCCCACGACTCGCTTCCGTCCAAGGAAGCGATGACGGCGGCAAGATCGGCGCTGTCCGGCCTGTCCGCGCGCATCAGGTCCCCGTCGAGCCGGAGGATCGTCTCTTCGACGTGCTCCGCCTGAATGAAGGGCACGTCCTGCTTCAGGCCCTGGTACGCCAGCGCGGCCAGCGCCAGCCCCTGCCGCTGCAGGTCGGGCTGCATGCGGATTCCCGGAAAGGCGTCGTGGGTGCAGCTGACGGCTTTCCCGCCGACGAGGAGCCCTCCGATCGTCCGGCCGCCCTTGTCCACCGGGATCACCGCGCCGCGCGGGATGTCGATCCGCTGGTGCGGCGGCAGCAGGCCGAAATAGACGAGCTCCGAGGTCAGCCTTCCCTTGGGGTCATAGTTGCTGAAGCAGGTGTAGAGCGTGTCTTTCCGCTCCCGCATGGAGAGGATATCCTCCAGCGTGACGGTCTCAAGCCCGCGGATATGCCTTGACTCCCGCACGGCGACATAGGTCCCGTGGTCGTACATGTTTTCCCCGCGAAGCCTTCCTGCCAGGATGAACCGGGTATAATCCAGCGGATCGCCGACGTGCACCATCGTTGAGAAATTGTTCTGATAGGATCCCGCCGAATCGTACTGCGCCAGGGAAGCCCAGAAGGTCATCCCGTCGGCCTCGTTGCCATAAATGTGTTCCGCTCCGGCGAACATGCACACATCCCCGTCCCCGGTGCAGTCGATCACGGTGCGCGAGGCGGAATAATGCAGCTTTCCTCCCTGCGCCCAGTATACGCCGGAAACGCTGTCCGCTTCTTTTTTCACGCCGCATACGATGGCGGAGAACTCCACCTGCGCCCCCGCTTCTAGGCAGAGCCCAAGCAGCGCATGCGCCTTCAGATCCGGGTAAAACTCGTCGTCCTTCGCCCAGTAGCA
>JAIKZT010000131.1 GCA_024682015.1 Clostridia bacterium | reverse complement strand
CTGGCCGCTGAGGGGGACGGAGCCTACGGGCGGGATCACATGGCGGGATTCGTCGTCGCGATCCTGATCGTAGCCTCCATCATCATCTATTTTCTGATGCGGGATTCGCGGCGGACGAAGCAGGAGATCTACGACAAGGAGCAGACGAGGCTTACGCTCGAAGAAAAGAACCAGGAACTCGCCGAAAGCCAGAAGGCTCTGTCGGACGCGCTTTATGCGGCGGAGAACGCAAACCGGGCCAAGACGGTCTTCCTCAACAACATGTCCCACGACATCCGCACGCCCATGAACGCCATCGTGGGTTTCACGGGGCTCGCGGCCTCCCACGTGGATGATAAGGAGCAGGTGAAGGATTACCTGGAGAAGATCTCCGTGTCGAGCCAGCATCTGCTGTCCCTGATCAACGACGTGCTGGATATGAGCCGCATCGAAAGCGGCAAGGTGGCGATCGAGCCGGCGGAGGTCCACCTGCCCGGCGTCATCCGCGATCTGCGCACCATCGTCCAGCCCAACGTCGACGCGAAGCAGCTGACGCTGACCGTCGATACGCAGGGCATCGTGCACGAGGACATCGTAACGGACAAACTGCGCCTGAACCAGATCCTGCTCAACATCCTGTCCAACGCCATCAAGTTTACGCATTCCGGCGGCAGGATCAGCTTCCTGGTCACCGAGAAACCGTCCACTTCGGCGGATACGGCGAACTTTGAATTCCGGATCAGGGACAACGGCATAGGCATGAGCCCCGCGTTCCGGGAAACGATCTTCGAAGCGTTTACGAGAGAGAAGACCAGCACCGTGAGCGGCATCCAGGGCACGGGCCTTGGCATGGCCATCACGAAGAACATCGTGGACATGATGGGCGGCACGATCTGCGTGGATTCGGAAGAGGGCAAAGGTAGCGAATTCGTCGTGGAGCTTCCCTGCAGGGTCAGCCGGCAAATGACGCAGCAGCCAGAGGCGGAAACGCCTGCGGCGGTTTTTACCGGCAGGCGCGTGCTGCTGGCAGAGGACAACGCGATGAACCAGATGATCGCCGAAGCGATCCTGCGCGAGCACGGATTTGCGGTGGAGATCGCTTCCGACGGGGAGCAGGCCGTCGAGCGGATGACCGCCATGCCAGCCGATTACTTCGACGTCATCCTGATGGACGTGCAGATGCCCCGCATGGACGGGTACGAGGCGACAAGGCGCATACGGGCTCTGGCGGATGCGGCCAAGGCTTCCATCCCCATCATTGCGGTAACGGCCAACGCGTTTGAAGAGGACAGAAATCTGGCGATGGATGCCGGCATGAACGGACACCTGGCCAAGCCGTACGACATTCCGAAGATGATGGAGATGCTGGCGGTATTTTTACCCGGGGACGCGTCCGGAAACACTGCCAGACTCCCGGAAAACTGAGGATCGATCGACATGGAACACATCAACTGGTATCCGGGTCACATGAAGAAGACCCGGGAGCTGATACAGGAAAACCTGAAGCTCGTGGACGTATGCGTGGAGGTGCTCGACGCGCGCATCCCGCTGTCCAGCCGCAACCCCATCCTGGCCGAGCTTACGGCGGGAAAGACGCGGATCATCGCGCTGAACAAGAGCGATCTGGCGGATGAGGAAAAGACGAACGCCTGGGCAGAGCGCTTCCGCACGCAGGGAGATTACGCGCTCGTCATGAACTGTAATGCCGGCGCGGGCGCGGGGCAGCTTCTGAAACTGCTGCAGACCCTGCGGGATAAGAAGAACGAGGGCAGGGAGCGCCAGCGCGACCTGCGCCTGATGATCGTCGGCATCCCCAACGTGGGCAAGAGTTCTCTGATCAACCGGATGACGGGCAAGAAGGCTGCCAAAACGGGCAACAAGCCCGGCGTGACCCGCGGCAAACAGTGGATCTCCCTAGGCGAGCACATGATGATGCTCGATACGCCGGGCATCCTGTGGCCAAAGTTCGAGGATCCCAAGGTCGGCCTGAATCTCGCGTTCTGCGGCTCCATCAAGGACGAGATCATGGATCTGGACACGCTGGGCCTGGAACTGATCGGCGTGCTGGCGAGGGATTATCCGGACCTTCTGGCTGCCCGCTACAAACTGGACGGGATCGCGGACACGCCTCCGGAAAACATGGAGAACATCGCCTCGAAGCGGGGTTTCATCCTGCCCGGTAAGCGCATCGATTACACCCGCACCGCCCGCACGGTGATCGACGAATTCCGCGAGGGAACGATCGGGCGGATCTCATTGGAGTAAGAGGAAACAGGAGACTTTTGCGGCGCGATGAGCGCGGCGGTCTCCTGTTTTTTTATGCCCGCATGGACCGGTGTGACCCGTGCCCGGCATCTTGGAATGGGCCTCACGAGGATGTGACCCGAGATGCAGAATACAAAAATGGGACACATTCCTCGTGCGGTTTCTGTGTCCCATTCAACGATTTTACTTGATGGGTCACATTGATATGTGACCCCGCACAAGCGGCCCCTGTACAAAGCGTTTGGAGGGTGGCTCCCCATGCTTATGCAGGGAGTTCTCTATGTCTACGCAGGCCGGTTCTCTATGTTTATGCAGGCCGTCTCCCCATATTTAAACAGGCCGGTGATCTGTATTCGTACAGGCCTGTTCCCTTGGGTTTCTGCGGCGCTATGATTGCTTCAGGAGCGCGCGGGCCTGCTCCCTGGCCGCGTCGGTGATATGCGTGCCGGACAGCAGTCGGGCAAGTTCTTCGACGCGCTGCTCGTTGGAAAGCGGCACGATGGTCGTGTGCGTGGAGATCTCGTCCGACGTCTTTTCGATGCGGTAGTGGTGGTCGCCTAAGGCCGCGATCTGCGGCAGGTGCGTGATGCAGACGACCTGGTGGGTTTTGGCGATCTCTCGGAGCTTTTCGCCCACGACGCCGGCCGTGGCGCCGGAGATCCCCGCGTCGATCTCGTCAAAGATGAGGCAGGGGATGCGGTCCAGATCGCCGATGATCCGCTTCAGTCCCAGCATGATGCGCGACAGTTCGCCGCCGGAAGCGATCTTCGCCAAGGGCTTAAAGGCTTCTCCTTTGTTCGTTCTGATCAGGAATTCAACGGCGTCGCGGCCTTTCTCTGTCGCAGGGCAGGACTCGACGCTGACGGACAGGGACGCGTCCGCGAAGTTCAGTTCGCGCAGTTCCTTATCGACTTCGTCTCCGAGCAATTTTGCCGCGCGCTTTCTCAGCACCGACAGCCTGTCCGCGGCAGCGCCGTACTGCTCCTGATAAAGCTTCAGCTCGCTCTTCAGCGATTCGATCTCTTCGTCCGCGTTTTCAATCTGGTCCAGTTCCGCGCGCGCCTTTTCCCTGTAAGCGAACACCGCTTCGATGCTGCCGCCGTACTTGCGCTTCAGCCGGTCGATCAGGTCCAGCCGGTCTGTCTTTTCTTCGAGTTCCTCCTCTGAGAACGAAATGCCGTCCCGCAGGCGGCGAATCTGCGTGCCGAGGTCGTCGAGGGCGTAGTACGCGTCGGAAAAGCTCTGGGATACTTCCGATAGCTCCGATGAGAAGGGCGCGACGCTCTCCAGGTCGCTCATGGCATAAGACAGGCGTTCCAGCGCGCTTCCGTCGCTTCCGTAGGCCGTCTCGTAGACGGAAGAAAGCTTTCGGAAGATCTCCTCGCTGTGCTGCATCAGGCGTATGTCATCTTCCAGCGCTTCGTCTTCTCCCGCGGAGAGCTTCGCGTCGTCGATCTCGTTCAGCTCATAGCGGGCGAGGTCCTTGCGGCGCTCCGCGTCGGCCATCTTCCGCTGAAGCGCATCCAGCGAGGCCTTGGCGCGGGTCATGCTCTGGAAGAGCTCGCTTACCATGCCGCGCACCTTGCGGATGTCTTCCTGCCCGTACAGATCGAGCACGTCGACGTGGTTCGCGGGATCGAGCAGGACCTGGTTGTCGTACTGTCCGTGGATGTCCGCCACATGCCGGCAGAGGCGCGCGAGGAAAGAAAGGGGCACGATGGTCCCGTTGACCCGGCACAGGCTGCGGCTGCCGGCGCTGATGTCGCGCCGTATGACGAGCGGGTCGTCCTCCGGCGCGCCTTCTTCACGCAGCAAACCGGCGGCCTCTTTTTCGCAGTCCGCCGTCAGCGTAATGGACGCCTTGTCCGCGCCGGTGCGGATGTAATCGGTGTCCGCGCGGGCGCCGAGGGCCATGGAGATGGCCTCGATGATGATGGATTTGCCGGCGCCCGTCTCGCCCGTGATGATGTTGAGTCCGGGATGCAGGTCCAGGTTCAGTTCCCGGATGATGGCGAAGTCCCGGATGGCGATGTGACTGATCATGGGGCGCTCCTATTTGCGGATCATGTCGCGGAACTGCTCCACGAGAGGGAGCGCGGCATCCTTGGATGCGACGGCCATGAAGATGGTGTTGTCGCCCGCCAGCGTGCCCACGATTTCGGGGAAGTTGCTGGTGTCGATGGCTTCCGCCGCCGCGTTGGCGCAGCCGCTGAGCGTCTTGATGACGATGATGTTCTCCGCGCTTTCGATGCTGAGGATGGTCTCCCGCAGGATCTTGCGGAAGCGCTCGGAGATGGGGGCGTCCTTGGACGCGTTCTGCGCGTAGCAGCTCCGGCCGGAAGGGCCGGCCTGTTTGACGAGCTGCAGTTCGCGGATGTCCCGGGACACGGTGGCCTGGGTCACGTTGAACCCGGCTTCCCGCAGCTTCTCCACGAGGCGTTCCTGAGTATCGATCTCGTGCGCGTTGATGAGTTCTAAGATCTTCTGATGTCTGGCGTAGCGCATGGCAGGCTCCTTGGTGCATAATTATACAGGTATATGCGTTAATTATAACACAGTTGCAGCCGCCTGCCAACTGTACAAAATCCGTTGTCTATGGTAAAATTATAATAACTATACGATAAAAGGGGGAAATGCGGATGATCCGCATATTGGGGATAGACCCCGGCTATGCCATCATGGGCTGGGGGGTCATCGAGAAAACAGGGAACAGTTTCAAACCCATCGCGTACGGCTCGCTCACGACGGACAAGGACATGCCCATGCCCGAGCGCCTGAAGAGCCTGTATGCGGGGCTCATGGAGATCATGGCCGAATACCAGCCGGAGGAGATGAGCATCGAACAGCTCTACTTCAACGACAACGCCAAGACGGCCATCTTCGTCGGGCAGGCCAGGGGCGTCGCCATCCTGGCCGGGGTCAACAGCGGGCTGCGCATCTACGAGTATACGCCGCTGGAGATCAAGATGAACATCACCGGATACGGCAAGGCGGATAAGAAGCAGATCCAGTACATGGTGAAGACCATGCTGAACCTGAAGGAGGTCCCCAGACCCGACGACACGGCGGACGCCATTGCCGCGGCCATCTGCCACGGGCGCAACGGCGACGCGAAAAAGAAACTGTTCGAGATGAGATAAGGACGAGACGACATGCTGCATTACATAAAAGGCGTCATTACGGAGACCATGCCGGGCATGGTCTGCATCGAAAACAACGGCGTCGGCTACGAGGTCTACGTGCCGGAAAACAGCAGGGCTTACCTGACGCAGGACGGCGAGATCATTACACTGTACGTGGCCATGATGGTCCGCGAGGACGACGTGAGCCTCTACGGCTTTACGGAAAAGGAAGCGCTTTCCATGTTCCGCCTGCTGCAGACGGTGCCGGGCGTGGGCGCGAAGGCCGCCATGGCCATCTTGTCCGCCCTTAACCTGAAGGAACTGAAGCGTGCCATCGCCTTCGAGGACGTGGCGTCCATCACCCGGGCCAACGGCGTGGGCAAAAAGACGGCGCAGATGGTCGTGGTCAAGCTGAAAGACAAGGTCGGAAGCCCCGACGAGCTCGACCTGCCCAGCGGTGCCGCGGCGCCTGCCGTCGTGCCGGGCAGCAACAAGGAGCAGGCCATCCAGGCGCTGCAGGCGCTGGGATTCTCGCGCACGGAGGCCATGACGAGCCTCGCGGGGGTCACCGATGAGACGCTCTCCACGCAGGAATACATCAAACTGGCATTGAGGAACCGCTGATGGATACGGAAAACAGACTGGTCGGTGCGAACCTGCAGGGCGACGAGGAGCAGATCGAACGCTCCATACGCCCCAGGAGGTTCGAGGATTATGTGGGCCAGACCAACGTAACGGACAATCTGAAGGTATATATCAAAGCGTGCAAAATGAGGGGGGAGCCTCTCGATCACGTGCTGTTCTACGGGCCGCCGGGGCTGGGTAAAACGACGCTGGCGGGCATCATCGCCGAGGAGATGGACGTGGATCTGCGGATCACGTCGGGCCCTGCCATCGCGAGGGCAGGCGATCTGGCAGCCATCCTCACCAACCTGAACGAGGGCGACGTGCTGTTCATCGACGAGATCCACCGGCTGAACCGCGCCGTGGAGGAAGTCCTGTACTCGGCCATGGAGGACTTTGCGCTGGACATCGTAACGGGCAAGGGCCCGGGCGCGAGCTCCATCCGCTTCGAACTGCCGCACTTTACGCTCATCGGCGCCACGACGAGGGCGGGCAGCCTGTCCGCTCCGCTGCGCGACCGCTTCGGCATCCTCGCGAAGTTCGAGCTGTACAACGAGGACGAACTGGCTGCGATCATGCGCAGAACGGCGCGCATTCTGAACGTGGAGATCGACGAGCAGTCCACGCGCATGCTGGCGGCGCGCTCGAGAGGCACGCCCCGCGTGGCGAACCGGCTTTTGAAGCGCGTGCGCGATTTCTGCCAGGTCCTGGGCTCCGGGCGCATCGACCCGCCCATCGTCGAGAGCACGCTGAACGCGCTGGGCATCGACGAGCTGGGCCTCGAAGATCTCGACCGCCGCATTCTGAGGCTCATCATCGAGCAGTTCCAGGGCGGCCCCGTGGGCATCGATACCATCGCGGCGTCCCTGGGCGAAGAGCGCGTTACGATCGAGGACGCCTACGAGCCCTACCTGATGCAGGCGGGGATGCTCCACCGCACGCTGAAGGGCCGCATGGCTTCCATCAAAGCGTATCAACACCTCGGGCTCGACGTGCCCAAGAGCATGCAGCCCGCTGAAGAACAGCTGTCCATGTAACGAAAAAGGGAGAGGAACATGAAGAGATTTGCGAAACCGCTGTGCATCATCCTGATCGCCTGCCTCATCTTCACGGGGATCGTCTTTGCCGAAGGGGACAAAGAAGAAGAACCCGCCGACGAGGAGCAGACGGACATAACCCAGGTCCCGGAAGGACTGGGACCTGGCATGTACACGGACGACGAAGATGACGAAGATTCGGAGGATGAGGACGAGGAGAACGAGTCCGAACAAGGCTATTCGGACGACGGACTGCGTTCGGACGATCGTCTCTATCTCTGGATCGGGCTTCAGTACGGCAGCGGAGCCGTCGACAAGATCACGCTGCGGTGCGCCGACGGTTTTATCATCGTGAAGGGAAACAACGACGGCTGGACGGAGACGGATATCCGGACGGACAGCACGACCATGACGATCGTTCCGTCCGGCGGACAGGCGACCCTCGTCGACCAGTACGGCACGACCATCCTCGGCAGCATGCGCGGCGGCGGATACGTCGTCATGAGCGCGGCGGACGATCCGGAGGACAGGATCATCACGGTCAACGGCAGCCGCTACCGGGACGGTGTTACGGCGACGGTGCAGGGCTCAAAACTGAACGTCATCAACGTCATCGAGCTGGAGCACTACGTGCGGGGCGTCGTGGCGAACGAGATGGGCTACAATTATCCGATCGAAGCGCTGAAAGCCCAGGCCATCACAGCCAGGAGCTACGCTTTCCGCAACATCAACAAGCACAAGTCCTACGGCTTCGATCTTTGCACGACGCAGGACTGCCAGGTGTACCGGGGTTACATCTCAGAGCACGACACCACGGACGAAGCCTGCGCGCAGACGGAAGGCAAGGTGCTCGTCTACGACGGCGAGATCGTGGAAGCCTATTATTACGCCTATAGCGGCGGCGCCACGATGAACAGCGAGGACGTCTGGCTCTACGAGCTCGACTACTGCCGCGCCCGCGTGGACGAGTACTATTCCGACTACCTGTGGGCCGTCCACTACACCATGCAGGAGCTGACGGACGAACTCGTCAAGAGGGGGCGGAACATCGGAGACGTTACGAGCGTGCAGATTACGGCGCGCCATCCGGAAGGGACGGTGGCGGAGGTCACGTTCGTGGGGACAA
>JAIKZT010000126.1 GCA_024682015.1 Clostridia bacterium | reverse complement strand
TAAAGCCTGCGACAGCCCAGTACACCTATACGTTCGTGGCGTGGAGTCCGGTCGTCGGCCCGGTCACAGGGGACATTACCTACACGGCGGTCTTCAGCGACGGCACGACGAACACGTACACCATCACGTGGAAGGACGAGGACGGCACGGTGCTGGGCACCGATACGCTGGAGTACGGGGCGACGCCGAGCCGCGAAGGCCCGACGAAGGAAGCGACGGCTGAGTTTACGTACACCTTCGACAAGTGGACGCCGGAGGTCGCCCCGGTAACGGGCGAGGCTACATACACGGCGAGCTACACGTCCGTTACGAATGCCTACACCGTCACGTGGAAAAACTACGACGGCAGCGTGCTCGAGACGGACGAGGGCGTGCTCTACGGTGCGACGCCTGCCTACGACGGCGAGACGCCTGTAAAGCCTGCGACAGCCCAGTACACCTATACGTTCGTGGCGTGGAGTCCGGTCGTCGGCCCGGTCACAGGGGACATTACCTACACGGCGGTCTTCAGCGACGGCACGACGAACACGTACACGATCACGTGGAAGGACGAGGACGGCAGCGTTCTCGGCACCGACACGCTGGAGTACGGCGCGACGCCGAGCCGCGAAGGGCCGACGAAGGCGGCGGATGAGGATTACACCTACGCGTTCAGCAAATGGACGCCCGACATCGTGGCTGTCGCTGCCGACGCGACGTACACGGCTGTCTACACGGCGACGCCGATCGAGAAGCCGCCTGTAGAACCCACGATCTATACCATCACCTGGAAGCAGGACGACGGAACCATCATCGACACCACGACTGTGGAAGAAGGCACCCTGCCCACGCACGACGATCCGAGCAAGGCGGCGGACGAGGATTACACCTACACGTTCAGCAAGTGGACGCCCGACATCGTGGCAGTCACAGGAGCCGCGACGTATACGGCGGTCTACACGGCGACGCCGATCGAGAAGCCGCCCGTGACACCCACGAAGTACACCATCACCTGGAAGCAGGACGACGGCAGCATCATCGACACGACCACCGTAGAAGAGGGCGCCGTGCCCACGCATGACGATCCGACCAAGGCTGCGGACGAGGACTACACCTACGCGTTCAGCAAGTGGACGCCCGACCTGACAGCGGCCACGGCCGATGCGACCTACACAGCCGTCTACACGGCGACCGCCATCGGCGGGGACGAGCCTCCGGTCGTGGAGCCGAAGGAGAGGCGCGTGTACACCATCACCTTCGATCCGGCCGGCGGCACGGCCCTGGCTGCGATCGAATATCACGCCTACGACGACATGGCGCTGCCCGAATCTGCGCGCGACAACTACGACTTCGCCGGCTGGATCGTGACCCAGGCGAAAGGCAAGTGGGAGATCGGCGAGACGATTGAGCCGGGTCAGCGCGCGAGCCTGCGCTACGGCGACGTGACGCTCACGGCGCTGTGGAAGCAGACCGTCCATCCGGAGAAGCTCACCGGACCGCAGCTTAACATGGAGGAGCACAACGCCTACATCGCCGGCTATCCGGACGGCACGTTCCGGCCGGACAAGCCCATTACGCGTGCGGAGGCAGCGGGCATCCTCTACAGCCTGCTGACCCCGGCGAGCATCGAGCGTTACGGCACGTCGGACAATGCCTTCAGCGACGTGTCTTCGGACGACTGGTACAACGACGCAGTCTCCACTCTTGCCAACGCGGGCGTGCTGACAGGCTTCCCGGACGGCACGTTCCGCCCGAACGAGGTTCTTTCGCGCGCGCAGATCGCCGGCATCGCAGCGTCGTTCAGCGGGCTGCAGGAGGGCGAGTCGGCGTTCACGGACGTGCTCGGCCACTGGGCCTACAAGGCCATCGTTACGGCCGAGCTGAGCAGCTGGGTGGGCGGCTATCCGGACGGCACGTTCCGGCCGGACCGCGGCCTGACCCGCGCGGAAGCCGTAACGATCCTGAACAAGGTCCTCGGAAGGCATCTGAACAGCGGGGCAAGCCTGCCGGAAGGCATGGCCACGATCTCCGACAACATGGATCCAAACGCCTGGTACTACTACGAGATCCAGGAGGCCCTGAACGGCCACGGATTCGAGTTCGAAGAGGATGGAAGCGAGGTCTGGACCGAGCTGAAATAGGCCTGTTCGATGTCCCAAAGGGCTGAAAATCAAGACTCACAAGAAAGACGGTGGAAATCCACCGTCTTTTTGTGTTAAAATATAAACAGAGATTTTAGAAAGAGGACCAGATATATGTTAGGAGCCATTATTGGAGATATCGTCGGTTCTGTTTACGAGCACCACAATATCAAGACCAAGGATTTCGAACTTTTCGGGGAAGGCTGCCGGTTCACCGACGACACGGTGATGACCTGCGCCGTGTGCTACGCGGTGCGGGAATACAAGGCGCGGGAAAACGTCAACGTCATCGGGCTGTTCCAGAAGCGCATGGTGGAACTGGGGCAGCTGTATCCGGACGCCGGGTACGGCGGCAAGTTCCGCCAATGGCTGGCGAACGAGTACCGCAGGCCCTACGGCAGTTTCGGCAACGGATCAGCCATGCGGGTGTCCGCCTGCGGCATGCTGGCGGATTCGCTGGAAGAAGCGCACAATCTGGCCGTGTATTCGGCGGAGGTCAGCCACAATCACCCTGAAGGCATCAAGGGGGCCGTGGCGGTGGCGGAAGCCATCTATCTGGCGAAGACGGGCAAGACGAAGGACGAGATCCGCGAACACGTCAGCCAGTATTACGATCTGAACTTCACGCTCGACGACATCCGCCCGACTTACGAGTTCGATTCGTCCTGTCAGGGCAGCGTGCCCCAGGCGATCGAGGCTTTTCTGGAAAGCGAAGGGTTTGAGGACGCCATCCGCAATGCCGTTTCCATCGGAGGCGACTCTGACACGATCGCGGCCATCGCAGGCAGCATCGCGGAACCCTTTTACGGCATCCCCGCGCGGCTGAAGGCCCGGGCGTACGCTTACCTTACGCCGCCGCTGCGGCAGGCGCTCGGATTATAGCCGATCCTTATACACAGTTCATATACAACTTGCTATCGAGGAGGAAACAAACATGCAAGACCGCAAGGAAAGAATCTACAAGTATCTGACGGAACTGGTGGGCATCAATTCCGTCAGCTGCACGCACGATGAATACAAAGCCGGCGACTGGTTCGCGGAATTCTTCCGGAACATCCCGTACTTTAAAAAACATCCCGAACTGACGGGCAACTTCATGATCCCGGGCGACGCGTATCACCGCAGCGTGCCCTGGGCTCTCATCCTGGGCAATTCCAAGAAGACCGTCATTTCGTCGGGTCACTTCGACGTGGTCGGGACCGATAATTACGGCCCGCTGAAGGACATGGCTTTCAAGGTCGGCAAGGAGCTCGAAGAGGAGCTCGCGAAGCGCGATCTCGATGCTGAAGCACGCTTCGACATGAACAGCGGCGAGTGGATCTGGGGCCGCGGCGTGGGCGACATGAAGGGCGGTCACTGCGTGCATCTGGCGCTTTTCGAGGAATACGCCGAGATGGCGGACCGCGGCGAGCTGCCCGGCTGCTACATGTACGTGCCCGTGCCCGATGAAGAGTCCTATTCCGTGGGCATGCGCGAAGGCGCCAAGATCATTCGCAGGCTCATCGAACAGTACCAGCTCGACGTGCAGCTCATGATCATCCCCGAGCCCTCCAACCTTGTCAACGGCAAGCAGTCCCTGTCCCGCGGCACCGTGGGCAAGATCATGCCCGTCGTCATGGCGCAGGGCGTTACGGCGCACGTCGGCCACTGCTTCAACGGCATTTCCCCCATGAATTTCCTGTCCGCGATCTATCAGCGCACGAACAACGCGCTGGAGTTCTGCGATTCCTACGACGGCGAAGCCGCTGTGCCCCCCACGTGGCAGAAGTTCCGCGACAACAAGGAGCTGTACGACGTGACCATTCCTCTGCGGGCTTACGGCTATTTCACGCTGCTGCACTTCGACCGCACGCCCGAGCAGATCATGAACCGCCTGAAGGAGATCTCCATGGACGTGCTCAAGGAGGAGTGCGCCAAGATCGACGCCACCTATCAGGATTACAAGAAGATCGACAAGTCCGCCGACAAGGATCACATCGTCTATTATCCGGAGGTCTACACGTTCGAGGAACTCGTCGAGAAGATCAAGCGGACCGATAAGGATGGCTTCGAAAAGTACTATGCCGAGGTCTATGCCGGCATCAAGGACGACATCGAGGCAGGCCGCACGAATTATCCGGACGCGACCGTCACCATCATGCAGAAGGTCATGGACTACGCCGACCTGAAGCAGCCTACCGTGCTGCTCGGCTTCGCGCCTCCCTATTATCCGGCCGTCAACGGCGATGCCGTCGAGGGCAAGGAGAACGCGGCGCTGAAGGCCTACGAGGTAGTCGTGGAAGCCTCGAAGCAGTTTGGCAGAGAGCACTTCAACGAACACTACTTCATGGGCATTTCCGACGGTTCCTACACCGCGGTGGGCCATCCCTTCGACTACAATAAGTTCTCGAAGAACACGCCCTGCTACGGCCAGCTGTATTCCGTGGACTTCGAGACCATCGAGGCCAACAACATCCCGTTCATCCTGTACGGGCCGCTTACGAAGGAATACCACCAGTGGACGGAGCGCACGCTGCGCAAGAGCCTGCTGGACGAACTGCCGATCGTTACGCAGACGCTGATCGAATCCCTCTGGAAGTAACAGGAGCGGAGGGTGAGCCTCCGAACAGAATATGCTTTTTTCCGACATTACGATTTTAGACAAGGACTTTGAGCCTCGCGAGCACTGCTATGTGGGGGTCAGAGACGGCCGGATCGCCTATGTGGGAGCGACAGAGCCGAAGGAAGACTTCGGCTCTGTTTATAGGGGGCAGGGCAAGCTGCTGATGCCCGCGTTCTACAACGCCCACTCCCACAGCGCGATGACGCTCCTGCGCGGCTACGCCGAAAACATGAACCTGCAGGACTGGCTGAATACGAAGATCTTCCCCTTTGAAGCGAAGATGAAGGGGGAGGACATCTACGCCGGCGTGATGCTGGCCATGGCCGAATCCGTGCGCTCCGGCATCGTGTCCTCCACGGACATGTACTACTGGCTGGACGACGCGGGCAGGGCGGTGGCTGCATCTGGCTGCAAGATGAACATGAGCAACGCCGTGCTGTGCTTCGGCGGTTCTGCCTTCGAGGAGCTGCCGGCGTACAGGATCGCCTGCGACGCCTACAGAGACTGGCACGGAGCCGCGGGCGGGCGCATCCTCACGGATCTGGCGCTGCACGCGGAGTACACGTCCACGGAAAAGGTGGCGCGGGGCCTCGCGGCGCTGGCGGCCGAGCAGGGGGTGAACCTCCACATCCACGCCTCCGAGACGAAGTCCGAGACCGACGGCTGCCTGGAGCGGCACGGCAAGACGCCCGTCGCCTATCTGGCGGACTGCGGCCTTCTGGACCAGCCGGCGACGCTGGGGCATTGCGTGTGGGTCACCGAAGAGGACATGGACATCCTGCGCGAAAAGGGCGCGACCGCAGCGGCCTGCCCTGTCAGCAACAGCAAGCTGGCGAGCGGCATCGCGAACGTGCCGAGGCTGCTCGAAAAGGGCGTGAACGTCGCGCTGGGCACGGACGGCGTGTCCTCGAACAACTCGCTGAACATGCTGGCGGATGCGAAGGTGATGGCGCTGGAAGCCCGCATCCGCACCGGCGATCCCGCCGTCTTAACGCCGAAGCAGATCCTCCATTCCATGACCCGCGCGGGCGCCCTGTCTCAGGGGCGGACGGACTGCGGCCTGCTGCAGGAGGGCTTTAAGGCGGATCTGCTGGTCCTGGACATCGACAAGCCGAACATGCAGCCGGTGCACAGCCTGCTGAACAACGTCGTGTGGTCCGCGGACAGTTCGAACATCTGCCTGACGATGTGCGACGGGCAGGTACTGTACAAGGACGGCGAGTATCTGACCATCGACGTGGAAAAGGCCATCGCGGAGGCGGACGCCTGCCGCCGGAAGATACTGGAGATGCTATAAATGCTGGTAAACATGAAGGACATGCTGGCGAAAGCGGCCCGGGAGGGCTACGGCGTCGGCAATTTCGACGTATTCAGTACGGAACTGCTGAAAGGGGTCATGGAGGCGGCTGAAGAGGCCTCCGCTCCCGTCATCCTGGCGTACAGCCCGCCCTTCGAGAAGTATTCGCCGCTGAAGCACTTCGCGAAGGACATGCGCTCGTGGGCGGAGGAGACGGATCTGCCCGTGGTCATCCACTACGACCACGGCACGTCGCTCGAGGGATGCATGCATGCGGTCGCGTGCGGGTGCAATTCCATCATGATCGACGCGTCGTCCAAGCCGTTCGAGGAGAACGTGCGCACCGTAAAGGCCGTCGCGGACTACTGCCACCCGCTGGGCATCCCCGTGGAAGCGGAGCTCGGCCACGTGGGCGACGAGGGCGAGTACACGCTCGAGGGATACGGCTACACGGATCCCGCGCAGGCGGCGGACTTTGTGCGGCTCACCGGGATCGATTTCCTGGCCGTGGCCATCGGCAACCAGCACGGCGTGTACACGGCGGAGCCGAAGATCAACTACGAGGTGCTGCGGGCCGTGCGCGAGGCGGTGAGCGTGCCGCTCGTGCTGCACGGCGCGTCGGGCATTCCCGCGGGGGACATCCGGCGCTGCTGCCGCGAGGGCATAACGAAGATCAACATCCACACGGATATGCTGCTCGAGGCGATCGAGACGCTGCGGGCGGACCTGGCTGCGGGCGAAAAGAGTTATCACGCCATGTCGGCGCACCACTGCGAGGCGGTCAGGCGGGTGGCGCTGGAGAAGATGCGCCTGTTCGGGTCTGACGGGAAGGGGCGGTAGGCATGGGCAAGGCGGTTTGTTTCGGCATCGCGTGCCTCGACCTGCTCGTGCCGGGGCTCGATCCGGCGGACTTTTCGAAGGAGACGATACGCGTCGGCGATTTCGGCTATTCCACCGGGGGCGATGCGGTCAACGAGGCGGTGACCCTGGCCAAGCTGGGTCACGAACCCATCCTGATGAGCGTCCTCGCAGACGATGCCATGGGGCGCGTGCTGACTGATCTGGCCAAAGCGCGCGGCGTGGACATGAGCGGCGTAAAGCCGGCCCGGGAACATCAGACGGCGGTGTCCATCGTGTGCGTGCATCCGGACGGCGAGCGGAACTTCATCGTGAACAACGGGTCGGACAACGAGATCGGCGCGGATACCGTAGATTGGGATGCTGTCTCGGAGGCGAAGGTCTTCTGCGTGGGAAGCGCTTACGGCGCGAAAGGCCTGACAGAATGTTTGCCCGAGGTGCTGGCGAAGGCGAAGGCTCTGGGTCTGACGACCTGCGTGGACATCATGATCGGCTCGGAATACGTGGGGCTGGAAGCCGAGGCGGATCCGGGCGCGTTCCTCCGGTCTGCGGACTACGTGTTTCCGAACCTGAGCGAAGCCCGCTACATGACGGGCGAGAGCGAACCGGACGCCATGGCCGCGAAGCTGCTGGCGATGGGCGCCGGCTGCGTCGTGCTGAAGGACGGCGAGAACGGTTGCTGCCTGTATCGGGCGGCAGGAGGTGCCATCCTGCGAAAGACGTTCGTGCCGGCGATCCGCTGTGATGTGGTGGATACCACGGGAGCCGGGGACAATTTTCTGGCCGGGTTTACGGCGGGACTGCTGGAAGGACTGGACGAGGAAGGTTGCGCCCGCCTGGCGGCGGCGACGGCTTCAGCCTCCGTGCGCTATCTGGGCGCGGCCGGGCTGCAGAGCCGGGCGGAAGTGGACGAGATCCTCGCGTCGATGGACTGAACAGCGGCCGGCGGATGAAAGCTGTTACCCCGCATCGGCGGGGTGTGCCGTATTGGTGGTAACCGAAAATGGTTACCATATTGACCAAAGGAGTCGATTGGTAACGAAAAGAAAGAGTTTTCGTTACCAATCGTAATCAATCAAGCATTTGGTTACGAAAAAAAGTTCCCGGTATGCGCACATAGCGGTATTGGTAACGACCGCCGCCTCGTGTGGGTGAAGGTGAACACAGCGTGCCGTATGCCGGCGCGCGTTGGATACGGTAACAATCAGGAAGGGTCATATGAAAGATTACAGCAAACTTCAGAACGGCAGCGACGTGCGGGGCGTCGCGTCGGACATGCTCGGAAAACAGGTGAACCTGACGGCGGAAGCCGCGTCGGACATCGCGTTCGGCTTCGGCACGTGGCTATCGGACGCGGCCGGAAAGAAGGCGGACGACATGCGCGTGGCGGTGGGCCGGGATTCGCGGGTCACGGGGCCGGGCCTGCAGGAAGCCGTATGCAGTACGCTGAACGGCATGGGCTTTGAGGTGCTCGACTGCGGTCTCGCGTCGACGCCGGCCATGTTCATGAGCTGCGTGTTTCCCGAGACAGCCTGCGACGGAGCAGTCATGATCACGGCGAGCCATCTGCCCCCCGACCGCAACGGGCTGAAGTTCTTCGAGAAGGAAAAGGGCGGGCTGGACAAGGCGGACATCTCGGACATCCTGAAACTGGCTGCGCTGGCGCAGAAGGTCCACCTGATAAAACAGGCCGAAAACGCGTGGAAACCGTATCCGTTGATGAATTTGTACTGCGCGCATTTAAAAACGCGCATAGCGGCGATTTTGGGCCTTACAGAGGACGATAGCCCCCTGGGTGGACTCCGGGTATGCGTGGACGCGGGCAACGGCGCGGGCGGATTCTATGCCGGCGGCGTGCTGGAGCCTCTGGGTGCGGACGTGTCCGGATCCCAGTTCCTCGAACCCGACGGTCTTTTCCCGAACCACGCGCCGAATCCGGAGGACGCGGCGGCTGTGGCGTCGCTTTCCCGTCGGGTGCTGGAGACCGGGGCAGACCTGGGCATCATCTTCGATACGGACGTGGACCGGATGGCTGTGGTGGGTCACAACGGAAAGGACATCGCCCGCAACGGCATCGTGGCGCTGGCGGCTCTGCTGTGCCCGCCCGCGGAAGACGGCAGCCGCGGGACGATCGTGACGGATTCCATCACGAGCACGCAGCTGGCGGACTTCCTGAAGGCGAACGGTTTTGCACATCTGAGGTTCAAGCGCGGATACAAAAACGTGATCAACAAGGGCCGCGAACTGAACGCGGCCGGCACATACTGTCCGCTGGCCATCGAGACGTCGGGTCACGCGGCGCTGAAGGAGAACTATTTTCTCGACGACGGCGCGTATCTGGCGGCGAAGGTCGTCGCGCGGGCGGCACAGATGAAGGCGGAAGGACGACACATCGAGGATCTTCTGGCGGGGCTGGATGAGCCTGCCGAGGCCGCGGAATTCCGCCTGGCCGTAAACGCGAAGGATTTCGCGTCCTATGCGGACGGCGTGCTCGAAGGCCTGCGGGAGGCCATCGCGTCGGGCAGCGTCCCGGGCATGTCGCTGGAGCTGCCCAACTACGAGGGCGTGCGGGTGAACTGCTGTGACGGCTGGTTTCTGATCCGCAAATCGCTGCATGACCCGCTGATGCCTTTGAACATCGAAAGCGATGGGGCTGGCGGAGTCGCGCGGATCGCTGCTGCCGTGCGCAGCCTGCTGGAGCCGTTCGATCAGCTGGATGTTTCCAAACTGGGATAGCGTCTTCGGATTCTTCCGATCGGCTGGGGACTGGGGTAGCCGCCATGTCCACGACTCCGCTCAGGGGCGGATCCAATCGCTTCGCTGCGGTAACGTTTTTCGGTTACCATTCCTCTCACAAAGCCAGAATGGTAACCATCTGCAAAGGTTTTGGTTACCATCCCGGAAAAATCGCTCGTATGGTAACTAAAATCCGTAACCAAATAGACCGGGACGCTTTTTGGATACGAGCGGTCACATCGACAGGCTCAGGGACCTTTGTAAACGATTCTGCCGCCATGCTCGAATGGCTTTGCAAGTCTGCTAATGTAATTGTTATTTCTGCAAAACAAAGGGAGACAACATCTGAATGATGTGCCTCCCTTTGTTTACCATCCTGCCAGACAGATATCCATACTTTACGAAGACTTTCTTATGAGCACCCGCCTGGCGGGCGTTCTTTTTGGTCGGCGCGGATACCCGGACTTACTACAGATGCAGCAGTTCGTAGACGCGGCGCTGCAGCTGTTCTTCGATGGCGCGGATGCGCCAGCGGGGCAGGCAGACCGGGTCGGTGTCCTCGAAGCGGAAGCTGATCATCCGGCGCAGCTGGTCCTTTTGCAGCGGCCCCATGGCGAGCCGTGCGACGTCGTCGAATGACCCTCCGCAGGACGGCGTACGGGTGGCGGCATACTTGGGAAGGTCCCGGAAATCGTCGCGCGTGCCATAGCAGAACAGACTGGTCCCGTTATCGAAGATCGGCGCCGGCGCAGCAAATTTACCGGTGCGGTTGTCGCGCAGCAGTCCAAAGTTGCCGAAATGCCGGTCTTCGTTATAGATGAGCGCATCAAACACCAGCATGCTGCAGAGCTGGTCGTAAAAAGGCTGCCCCAGTTCCCTGTAGAATGCCAGACAGGCCTTGAGTCCGCCTTCTCTTACGGCGTGCCCGGCGGGTACGTAGGAGAAGTATTTGTTCGTAAACAGCTTGCATTTAGACGTGAGGACCCCTTTCCAGCATTCCAATTCGTAGGGAACCGCGTTCAGCCCCATCCTCTGCTCG
>JAIKZT010000107.1 GCA_024682015.1 Clostridia bacterium | reverse complement strand
CGAGACGAAGCGTGAACACGACGAATGCGTCGCGCGGCACGGGCTTACGCCCATGGCATACTTCGAAAAGCTCGGCGTGTTCGAGTCGCCCACCTACGCGGCTCACTGCGTCTGGTGTACGGAGGAAGATCTGGACATTGCGGCGCGCTGCGGGGTCACCATCGCGCACAACCCGACGTCGAACCTGAAGCTCGGGAGCGGCTTTGCGCCCATCCCGCGGGCGCTCGAAAAGGGCGTGCGCGTGGCGCTGGGCACGGACGGCTGCGCGTCGAACAACAACCTGAACCTGTGGGAGGAGATGCACCTCGCATCGATCATCCACAAGGGGATCTCGGGCGATCCAACGCTGGTGACCCCATCGCAGGTGCTGGACATGGCCACGCGCTGCGGCTATCTGGCCATGGGCAGGCCCGAAAGCGGCGTACTGGCGGAGGGTTTCGCGGCGGACATCATCCGCGTCGACATGGGCGCGCTGCACATGAAGCCCGCGCTCGACATCCCGGCGCTGCTCGTCTACAGCGCGCAGGGATCCGACGTGAAGATGACCATGGTCGACGGCCACATCCTGTATGAAGACGGGGAGTTCCTGACCATGGACCGCGAGCGGGTGGAATTCGATTTTAAGAAGGCCTGGGAAAGACTGTTGAAATGATCCCGGATCGCCGAGCCTGCCAAAGCGAACGGAATGAGGAGTGATTTATGGAAAGACAAGATGAAGGCATGGCCTTCCTGCTGCGATACGAAAACATCGCGTGGTACGAAAACGGCAAGGTGCGCATCCTCGACCGGCGCGTGTATCCGGACGTGAAGTTCGTGGAATGCACCCGCCACGAGGAGGTGGCGCAAGCCATCACGGACATGGTCACGCAGTCCTGCGGGCCCTATGTGGCGGCGCCCATGGGCATGGCGCTGGCCGCCTGGGAGTGCCGGGATAAAACTGGAGGGGAGCAGCTCGCCTACCTGAAAAGCGCGGCCGAGACGATCTCCTCGGCGCGGCCCACGACGAAGGCCCGCCTGCAGATCGTGTGCAATCAGTGCCTCGAAGCGGCCGAAAAGGCCATCGCAGAAGGGCGGCAGCCTCTGGAGGACGTATTTACGGAAGCCGTCGAGATCAACAACCGGCGCTACGCCAAGATCGCGAAGGCAGCCTATTATCTCGTGGACATGATGCCCTACCGCGGCAAGGTGATGACCCAGTGCTTTGCCGAGACCATTCTCGGTGCCATGCTGCGCGAGATCAAAAAGCGCAACCTGGACATCAAGCTGTTCTGCCCGGAGACGCGGCCGTATTTCCAGGGCGCGCGGCTTACGGCGACCGTGGCCCGCGACATGGGCTTCGACGTCACGCTGATCACGGACAACATGCCGGCCTTCGTCATGAAGAACGAGGGCATCGACCTGTTCACGTCGGCGGCGGACGCCATCTGCATCGACGGACACGTGGTCAACAAAGTCGGCACGTACCAGATCGCCATCGCGGCCAAGTACCACGGCATCCCGTACTTCGTATCCGGCAAGCCCGAGATCGACCACCCCACGATCGCCTCGGTCAACATCGAGATGCGCGATCCCGACTTCGTGCTGCAGGCCATGGGCGTACGCACGGCGGCGGAGGGGGTCAAAGGCTATTATCCCAGTTTCGACATTACGCCGCCTCACCTGGTGAGCGGCGTGGCCACGGACCGGGGCATCTTCTCGCCCTACGACCTGGCCAGGTATTTTGACGGAATGAGCATGGCAGAAATGAAGGAGTTGATGGTGTAACATGAGACTGTATACCGTAGAAAAGGACGGAAAGAGATTCGTGGCGGCTGGCTACGCGGGCTGCGAGGGACTGTGGCCCGTGGAGGAGTGCTTCGGCATCGCCTGCAAGGACATGCTGGATCTGGTGTGCTGCCCGGACAAGCAGGCGCAGCTGGCCCGCTTTGAGCAAAAGCCCGCCGGGGAGGCGCCGCTGACCCTTTCGGACGTAAAACTGTGCGCGCCCATCCCGCATCCGGTCGGCGACGTGATGTGCCTGGGGGTCAACTACTACGCGCACCTGGTCGAATCGAACAAGGCCGGCCACGTGGAGCTGTCGCAGAAGGGCAAGACGGTCTATTTCTCCAAGAGAGTGGACG
>JAIKZT010000043.1 GCA_024682015.1 Clostridia bacterium | reverse complement strand
TCGTCCCAGCTGCGCAGGCAGAACGCGATCTTCTTCGCGTCCGCCGGGATGCCGTCCTGCTCGAACGCTCTGCGGACGGTCTCCTCGTCCACGGCCGGCAGGTTCACCGTCGGGTCCGCCGAGAGGATGATCTCGGGGCGGGTCACCCCGATCTCCTCGAGCAGCTCCATGGAGACCGAATCGCGCAGCGTGATGATGTCCGGCGCCCGGTTGAGCACCCAGCCCGTGAGCCGGCGATTGCGCGCTTTGCCGATGGGGCCGATGCCGCAGCCGTACATGACGACGCGGCTTTTGCTCCACTTCGCGGCGAGCAGCGTGAACAGGTAAAAGTACAGCGAGCGCGACGACGTAACGTCCTGCATGAGCGTGCCGCCGCCGGAGACGAACAGTTCCGTGCGCCGCAGGTACTTGAAAAATCGAAACAGATTGAAGATGTAGAACGAACCGACGCGCTCCTTCAGGCTGGTCTCCTGCGGCCGCCGCGACATGACGTAACAGGGCATGTCGGGATCGATGCCGTGCAGGCAGGTGAGGATGGCGCGCAGGATGGCGTCGTCGCCCGCATTGCCCTTGCCGTAGGCGCCGCAGAGCACCGCGCCGTAGCGGCCCGCCTTTTGGCGCTCGCTGCGGTGGATGAGCGTGCGGTAGATCGCCTCCTGATCGGTCTTCATGCGCTCGAGCGAAAACTCGGACCGCGCCTTTTCGTACAGGTTCTCCGCCAGTTTCGCGCGAAGAGCCGGATCTTCCGCCAGCCGCAGGATGCACGCGGCAAAGCCTTCCGCATCGCCCGCCTCGAACAGCAGGCCCGTCTTCTCGTTTTCGATGAGATAGGGAATGCCGCCAACGTTGCTGGCGATGGCCGGGCAGTGCACGTACGCCCCTTCCAGCAGCGAGTACGGGAACGTCTCGGACAGCGAGGACAGCACGTTGATGTCCACGCGCGAAAAGTAGTCCTTGACGTCGGAGATCCAGCCCTCGAACGTCGTCACGTCCTCCACGCCCAACTGGCGAGCCAGGGCTTTCAGATCCTTTTCTTCTTCCCCGCTGCCCGCGATGGACAGGCGCAGGCGCCGGTCCTTTTCGTAGGCGATGGCGAACGCCCGGATGAGCGTACCGATGTCCTTCACGGGGTTGAGCCGCGCGGCGATGCCGATGACGATGGGCGCATCCGCCGGTTTCGGCGCGCGGACATAGCCTTCGCTTCCGGAAAAGTCCAGGCCGTTATAGACCGAAAAGATGTTCTGGGCGTCGAACCCGCGCTGGATGAGCAGCTCGCGCATGCGGTCCGCCACTGCCACGTGGTAGTCCATGCGGCGCAGGCAGAAGCGGTTGATGTTCCCGTTCGTGAGGTTGCGCCAGGGGGAGCCCATGTAGTCCAGTTCCGGATCGGAGTGGACCGTCGTCATGACGGGGATGCCCAGCCGCGACTTCACCAGGATGCCCATCAGGTTGGCCTTCGCGCCGTGGCAGTGGATGACGTCGGGTCTGAACGCCTTCGCCTCGCGGAAAGCGAGCCGCACCGAATGCAGGATGCCGTTGTTGCCGCCGGTATCCGCGGTATCGATGCCCATGTCCATCGCTTCCTGCGACAGCACGCCCCGGCGGAACGAGACGAGCTTCAGGTCGTTGTCCTTCGCCAGTTCCTTCGCTAAGGACAGAATATGCGTTTTTCCGCCGCCGATGTCGCCGCCGGCAGCAAAGAGCATGATGCGCATGAGGGGTTATCCTATGGTTTCGCGGGAATGTCCTGCAGCGCCTGCTCGGCCGCGCGGTCCGCCAGCTCGCGCATCCACGCCTGCAGTTCCTCCGTGGGTATGGTTTTCTTGACGGTCACGGCGATCTCCGCCTCGGCGTGACCTGCCGAAACCGTGATGGTCCCGGACTCACCGCCGGCCGGATTGGCCGTAAACACGCCGTTTTCGTCTATTTCACCGATGTCTCCGGACACCTTCCACTTGTAGCAGTTCGCGTCTGAGCGCAGGTCGAATCCGTGGTACATGGCGCTCGTGGACAGCTGGACCTGGGCGCCCGGTGAGAGCGTAAGGGTCGCCGTCGCGGCCTTGCCGTCGATGAGGGCCGTAACGCTGTCCGGATCCCGGATGATGTTCACCGTTACCGTACCCTTCGCCTTGCCGCCCTTGGCGTTGATCTCGCACACGCCTTCGCGATTTCCAGCCGTAAAGACGTTGTCCCTGACGCTTCCGAGATGGGTGGAGCCGTAGCTGACGGAGGCGGGAACGGACGTGGGGAAATAGTTCTCGTCGGTAGCCTTGACCGTCAGTTCCATGCTCGCGCCGCACAGCAGGTATTCGCCGTAGGGGTAGATGTGCAGGTGGCGCGCCACGCCCTTCTCTTTGGCGCGATTTACGAAACAGATGTAGTTCGAGCAGCTGCGGATGCCGTAGCGGTCCGAATCCTGGTTGATCTGCTGCTGCGCGAAGTCGCCGGGCAGCTGCGCGAACAGCTGGGTCGAGGCGCCGCCATCGAGGTTGACGGCCTGCACACAGCCGAGCGCCTTCATCCGCGCGGCGAGCTCGGCCAGAGTAAACCCCATGGAATAGCCGCTCTGCCGCCCGTCCACGGTGTACAGGATGAACGAGCCGTCGCGCTTGACGCCGGCCGCCGTGCGCGGCGCCCGGGATGAGGAATCCAGCCCCGTGCGGATGTCGCCGTCCTGCACGAGCCAGGACTCAAAGCCAATGGCGTTCTGAATGCCCAGGAAGTCGTCCGAAGCCTTGAAATCCAGCTGGATGTGCTCACCGATTTCCAGGTTCTGCAGGATCTCGAGCGTGCTCTCGTAGGGCGTCTCCATGGCCATGCAAGCCAGGAACATGCCTTTTTCGAGCGTGACGCTCTCCTTGCCGGAGAACGCGCGTTCCACGACGCCCTTCAGCGCGCCGCCCAGGCAGGCTTCCCCTTCCTCCACGCGCACGACCACGTTGAACGTGTCGAGCCCCGCGCCGGTCTCCTGGCCGTAATCGGTCGTATAGACGCCGATGCCGTTGTTCTTGTTGATCCCCTTGTTGAAGTTGATCCGGTCGAACGCCACGTCCCGGTCCGTGAAGGCGATCGCGACGTTGAGATTCGGGTCACCGATGTAGACGTCGCCCTCCTCGCCGAAGCCCAGCACGGGCTCGCTGTAACCGCCCGCGCGGACGATGCCGTCCCGGATGACGGGACCCAGCGAAAGGCCGGTGGCCAGCACGAAGAAATCGCCGTTCGTCAGGCCGACGACGGGATTGCCCGCCTGTTTTTCGAGGCTGAAGACGTCCGACGCGGACTGCGCGCCGTAGACGGCCTCCCCGAAGGACACGATGGGCACGACGTTTTTCCCGGGTCTATACGAAAAGTAGTTCTCGACCGCGTTGCCTTTGGCCGCGGCGTTGTAATTCACGTTGGTGACCAGCTCCAGCTGGTCGTTGATGGCGATGCTTTTCGTGAGCAGCTCTGACAGGTCCGCCGCGCAGGCGCTTTGCGCGTAGCCAAAGACCATCCCCAGCGCCAGAGCCAGGCACAGGAAAAGCGATAAAGATCTTCTGACCCCCTTCATGCGTTCCCTTTCTCCCCGCGGGACTTAGTTCAGCGTATAACTGCCCTTGACCATGACGTAGCACATGGACGTGCAGGTGATGCCGCGCCCGTCGTCGGCAGGGATGATGAGCAGATGGTTCTTCGTGACGGCCGTGCCGGTGGGCAGGTCCGTGCCGCCGGTAACGTCGGAAACGCCGCCGGATTCGGATGCGATGGCAATGGCAGTGCCGCTGCGCAGGATGATCTCCGCGGAAGCGCCGGCGATGATGCTCTGGCCGGATTCCACGCGCACGACCTCAAAGACCGGGGCGTCGCCGCTTGGGGCGGGCGTCTGCGAACCGCTCTGGCCGCCCTGGCTGCCCTGACCCGACTGGACCTTGGACAGCTGTTCGGTCAGCGCCGTGATCTGATCCTGCAGCACCTTGATCTGCGCGTCCATGTAGCTCTTGCTGACGACGGGATCGCTGGCCGTGCCGGGCACGATGTTGTCGCCGAATACGAACGCGTGAAAACTGGCCGCCAGGATGAGGGCTGCCGCCACCAGGATGATGATGGATTTCCTGTTTCTCATGGGTGAACCTCCGATATCCTCTGCGCACAACATTTTGTACGCTCAAAATGCGAAAAGGGCATATATAGTCATTATATTATTCAGCCGCCTCGTAGTCAACGAATGCGCGGATTATCCTTGAAATAAGATAATTTTAACGCTATAATAAGTTAAAAGTTATTTGATACCGAATTACTGGAGGATGCCATGAGATACGAGGAATTTGTGCAGCAGACGATACGCGATTTTCAGGAAAAGGGACTGGCCAGCGGCAGTTCCATCCCCGACATCGATCTGTACATCGACCAGATGGTCAGCTGCCTCAACGACGAGCTTGCCCTGTACGAAAAGGATGGAGAAAAGCCCATCACGAAGGGAATGGTCTCGAACTATACGAAGCATCGGATGATCCCGGGGCCGGAGGGCAAGCGTTACACGAAGAACCACTGCGTATTCCTGCTCTTCGTCTACTATCTGAAGAGTTGTTTTTCCATGGACCAGGTGCAGCGGCTCATGCGGCCCGTCCTCGCCAACTACGATTCGGACTGGGACGACAACATCGACGTCGCCGCGTACTACCGGGAGATCCTGGACCATACGGCGGAACAGAACCGCGGCATGGGAGAAGAAACCGAGGAACGCATCCGCGAGATCAAGCGCTTTTTAAGCGGCATGGGCAGCGATGACGATATTTCCGAGCTCATCATGCTCATCACGACCCTCGTCATGCGCTCCGCCGCCGAACGGTTCCTGGCGGAAAAACTTCTCGACGAGTACTTCCCCGACAGAAGCAAAAAGTAAAGATACTTCCTAATACACCCGTTTTCATGATATAATATGATTTAGTTTTTGTGTAAATGGGTGTATTCTATGATCAACAAACGTTTTTTCCAGAACCGGGACCTCAGCCTCCCGCCCCGCCGGCACCTGGACTATCCGGACATGACGATGTTCCAGATGCTGCAGCAGGTCGAAGAGGAGTATCCCGACGCGCCGGCCTACGAGTTCTATAAAAAGAGAACAAGCTACCGGACTTTCATCGCGGACATCGAAGCTGCGGCGTCCGCGTTTCTTAAATTGGGCATGGGCGAAGGCTGCCCGGTCACGATCTGCCTGCCGAACGTGCCGCAGGCGCTCACCGCTTTCTACGGGGTCAACCGGATCGGCGCCGTCGCCAACATGATCCATCCCCTGTCCGCCGTGACGGAGATCGTCTATTACCTCAACGTCTCCGGCAGTCCCTGGGTCGTTACGCTCGACATGTTCTACGAAAAGGTGCGGCGGGCCGCGGACCAGGCGGACCATCCCGTGCGGGTCATCGTCTGCCGCATGCAGGACGCGCTGCCCGCGCATCTGGGCGCCGCCTACCTGCTGAAGGAAGGCCGCAAATACCTGAAGTTCCCGCGCGCCGGCAGCAGAGACCTGCTGTGGCAGACCATCGTGAACGCGGAGAAACTCAAGGGCGCCGCGGCGCGCGAAAAGCTTCCCAGGCCGTCCTATAAGGCAGACCGCACGGCAGTCATCCTCTACAGCGGCGGCACGAGCGGAAAGCCCAAGGGCATCTGCCTCACGGACATGAACTTCAACGCACTCGCGCTGCAGGCGGTCGAGGCCATCCGCGAACGGTTTGAACCCGGCCTTACCATCCTCAGCTGCATGCCGCTGTTCCACGGATTCGGGCTGGGGATCAACATCCACACCGCCATCACGCACGGCGTGTGCTGCATCCTCATGCCCAGCTTCAACATCAAGACCTATTCGAACATGCTCATCAAGCGCCGGCCGAATTTCATCGCCGGCGTTCCGACGCTGTTCGACGCCCTGCTGCACGCGCCAGCCCTCGAACACGCAGACCTGAGCATGCTGCACGGCTGCTTCTGCGGCGGCGATTCGCTGACCGTCGAACTCAAGCGCCGCGTGGACCGCTTCCTGCAGGAACGGGGCGCGCATTGCCAGATCCGCGAAGGCTACGGGCTCACCGAGTGCGTTACGGCTTCCTGCCTCACGCCGAAGAACGAGTACCGCGAGCGTTCCATCGGATTGCCCTTCCCCGACACGTTTTACGACATCGTCAAACCGGGCACGGATGAACCGTGCAGCCCCGGCGTCGAGGGCGAGATCGTGCTGAAGGGCCCCACGCTCATGCTGAGCTATCTCAACAACGAGGAGGAGACGGCTCAGACGCTGCGCAGGCGGTCCGATGGCGACCTCTGGCTGTACACGGGCGACCTGGGCAGCATGGATGAGGACGGCTACGTCTATTTCGCCCAGCGCATCAAGCGCATGATCGTCACGAACGGCTACAATGTCTATCCCAGCCAGCTCGAGAACGTGCTGGACGCGCACCCGCTCGTGGACTGCAGCTGCGTCATCGGCCTGCCGGACGAACGGCGCGGCCAGATCGTCAAGGCCTTCGTCGTGCTCAAAAAAGGCGCCGAAGCATCCGAGGCGACGAGGGAACGCCTGATGGCGCACCTGGCGCAGCACGTGGCAGGCTACGCGCTGCCGAAAGAGATGGAGTTCCGCGGGGGACTCCCCAAGACGCTGGTGGGTAAGGTCGCCTACCGCCTCCTGGAGGAAGAGGAACTCGCGAAGGGAGAGCCGCCCAAGGCGGCCGAACAGGCGTCTTAAAGGCGCGGAAACGGAGGAACCATGGCATTCGGAGACCGCAGAGACGGAAAGCGCGTCAAAGCGCCGGGTCTGCAGACCGTCATGACGGCGCTGCTCCCCAGGCGCACGGGGTGCGAGGTATATCTGAACGACAAGATAGACGCTACCGAGCTGATCAAGTATCTGGAAAAAAAGAACGAAGACCGCACGGAACGCAAGATGACGATCTTTCACTGCGCCATCACGGCCCTTGCGCGCATGCTGATGGAACGCCCGACGATGAACCGCTTCATCCAGGGCTGGGCCATCTATGAGCGCAACGAGATCTCGCTGTCCTTCGTGGCGCGGCGAACGTTCGTGGACGGTTCCGCGGAAGCGCTGCTCTACTTCGTGCCCAAGCCGACGGACACGGTCAACGAAGTGTCCGAATGGATCATGGGCGAGGTCAAGGAGACCCGCAAGAGCGAGGTCGCGACGGGCGGCGTGGACGAACTGCTCGACAAGTTTGCGGCCATGCCCCGCTTCCTGATGGCGCTCCTGGTGCGGATCATCCGCTATCTGGACTTCTGGGGGATCAACCCGAAGTTCATCACGGACGGGGACCCGAACTACTCCTCGATCCTCGTGAGCAACCTCGGCAGCATCAAATGCCCGTCGGTGTATCATCACCTGAACGACTACGGCACGAATTCGGTGATGGTCACCATCGGCACGCTCCACAAGGAGGAGCTGCTGATGGACGACGGCCACAAGGAGATCCGCGACGTCATCGACATCGGCGCCACGCTCGACGAGCGCATCGGCGACGGATTCTACTTTGCCCGCAGTTTAAAGCTCATCAAGCACATCTTCGCCCACCCCGAGCTGCTCGAGCAGCCTCTGAACGTGCCGAGCGGGTTCGATTACAAGTAAGCGGCGGGGCCTGAAAAGCCGATTAAAGCTGGCCGGAGACGCTGTCCGTGAGGAACAAACCGTGAAAAAATATGCCGCGCCCCTCCTGATGCTGGCGGTGTTTGAAACGATCGCCGTCGCATTGTGGCTTACAAAGGACAATATCTTTTATCTGTTCAACTTCAGCTACATCGGATGCTCCATCGCGCTGGGGATCTTCCTGTACATCCGCAGGCACAGGCATGCCCGGCGCGTCGTCCAACTGCTCGTCGGGCTGTACATGCTGATCTACCTCGGCCTGATCTGCGGGGAAAACATGCAGATCGAAGGCTTCTGGTATTACCTGTTTACGGGCGTTTTCGAAGCGGCCACGATCCATTACGCCGTGGCGAAGATCTTCGGGCCGCTGCTGTTCGGACGGGGCTGGTGCGGCTACGCGTGCTGGACGGCGATGGTGTTGGATTTTCTGCCCTACAAGGTGCCCCGGCAGCCCCGGAAAAAGCTGGGCTGGATCCGTTACGTCACCTTCGTCCTTTCGCTGATCTTTGTCGCCGCCCTGTTTCTCGCGCGCGTCGGAAACATCGAGCGCATCATGTTCTGGGCCTTCCTCATCGGAAACGCCCTGTATTACGCCGTCGGCATCGCCCTCGCCTTTGCTTTTCAGGACAACCGCGCCTTCTGCAAATACATCTGCCCCATCACGGTCTTCCTCAAGCCTATGAGCTATTATTCGCTCCTGCGGGTGCGGTGCGACAAGGAAAAATGCGTATCCTGCGGCAAGTGCCGGCGCGTTTGCCCGATGAACGTCGACGTTACCGACAATTCCAGAAAGCGCGAAAACGGGACGGAATGCATCCTCTGCATGGAGTGCGAAAAGAACTGTCCCACGGGAGCGCTGCGATAGGGATCCAGCCCGTTCCCCACTGTGCTGCCATCTCTGATGTGCTCCCGAGCTGCAAATTACTGGCAACTTCAAGATCTCATCTATCCCCGAAACAGTGACATTGTTAAGCGTTTTCCCAATTGGCGCACTATCGCTTAACTCAAAATCCGGATGTTATTCGATCGCTGCCCAGTAGGTTCACCCTCGATCTGTGCGCCGGCCTCAAAACAGCGCATTGTTAAGCGTTTTCCCAATTGGCGTTCTATCGCTTAACTCAAAATCCGGATGTTATTCGATTGCTGCCCAGCAGAATCACCCTCGATCTGTTCGCCGGCCTCAAAACAGCGCATTGTTAAGCGTTTTCCCAATTGGCGCACTATCGCTTAACTCAAAATCCGGATGTTATTCGATCGCTGCCCAGTAGGATCACCCTCGATCTGTGCGCCGGCCTCCAAACAGCGCATTGTTAAGCGTTTTCCCAATTGGCGCACTATCGCTTAACTCAAAATATGGGTATTAGTTAATCATCAGTTCTATAACACACCCATAATTCCCAACATATAGCATTATTTTATAAATATGTATTGCATGTGCAGCCGTAATTTGCTATAATTTATATATCTTTGCGAATAGCTGGCAAAATCACTCTATGCAATACATACTTATACTAAAAACAATGTTAAGCGAACTCAAAGGTATGCGGCGAATGCTTAACAATGAATTGCGCAGATTGCCAGATGGCAAACTGATGATCTCCTCCAATGGCGATCGTCTATCCTATTTTGATATCGGAGGCGACTATAGCCGGGTTCACCCAAAAGGAATAGGTCGAAATGCCGAAACCGTTTATAAACTCGCGCGCAAAGCCTTTTTGCAGGAACAGCTGAAGCGGGTCGAAACCAACATCGCCATATTGGAAACGGCCATAGCGGGCAGCATGGGCCTGGATACAAAGGATGTGCTCGCAGCCATGCCAAAACACTTTGAACGATTGGACGCGGAGCGTTTCATCAAAGCGGCGGCGCGCAATATCGATTCCTGGCCAAACCCCAGCAGGGATCCGTACCTTTATCCGAAACCGGCCGCATTGCGCCTTGAAAGCATGAGCCCGGAGGAATGGGCTGCGATTCCATACAAAGAGAATACATCTTTTCTGGAAAGCAAGGTCCATCGCGCCAACAGAGGCTTTTATGTGCGATCCAAATCTGAAGCCCTGATCACGGCAGAGTACGACAGAGTTGGAATTTTCTATCACTATGATGAAACGATCACGATCGATGGCGAATATATCTCACCTGACATGATCGGTCTTCGCCAGGACGGCGTATTCATCTTTCACGAACATCTGGGCCGGCAGGATGAACAGTATGCCGAGCGCACGATCCGAAAACAGATCACCTATCAAAAGGCTGGAATCACGCTGGGGAAAAACCTGTTTTTCACCTTTGACAACGAGTTTGGCGAGATCAACATGCCGCTCATTCAGGCATCGATCGAGACGATGTTCTTTCCTGCACACAGGAAGCAATAAAAACTGCCCGCAGCGGTTCCGGGCCAGGGAAACGCAGGGCAGCACCGTTACCGTAATGACATCGATCGAGACGATATCCTTCCCCTCGCGCAGAAAGCCATAAAAAGCTGCCCCACAACGATCCCAGACAAGGAATCATGAAGGGCAGCCCTGTTGAAATGATGGTATAATGGGCATAAATACATGCCGTTTCGTTCTAATGCAGGGGGTTCGCCATGAAAAAGAAACTCAGAAAAGCCAGCCTGATCATGCTGATCATCGGGATCGCCTTCGTCATCTGCGCGTTTCTCTGCATGGACGTGCCGATCGATCTGCCACTGCCGCTGAGCGTTCTGAAGGTCATCTACAAGATCTATCCGATCGCAACGGCCGCCCTGTTTATCGCATCCTTCTTCGTAAAGGACAAGTAGCAGGATGACCCGCCGCAGGCCGGCAGGCGCCCGCTATTCCAGCGCCACGAAGGCCTGGCGGAAGTCTTCGATCAGGTCATCCGCATTCTCGATGCCAACGGAGATGCGCATGAGCGCCGGCGTGATGCCCATCGCCCGGCGGACGTCGTCCGGCGTCGTATTGTGCGACGACGTGACCGGATGGCTGAGGCTGGTGCGCATGCCGCCCAGCGTCGGCGCGTAGTGTACGTACTTCAATTTCCGCATGAACGCGTCGATCTTCGCGTCGTCCTCCGTGCAGAACTCCACGCTCATCATCCCCGTGATCCGCGCGTCATCCTGCCAGAGTTTCTTCGCTAGTTCGCGCTGGGTAAAGCTTTCGGCGGATGGATGGTTCACGCGCACGATGCGGGGATCCGTCTCGAAATACGCCGCGAGCCTGGCCGCGTTGGCCATCTGCCTTTCGTTGCGGAGCGGCGCGGTCTCCAGCGCCCGTATCATCTGGAACGCGGGGAACGGGTCCGCGGGCGTACCTATGAACATGCTGAATTCGTAGATCTTTTCGATCAGCTCCCGGTTCGCGGTGACGCATCCCAGCAGAATGTCGGAATGACCGGACAGGAATTTCGTGAGTGAGTTGATGACGATGTCCGCGCCCCACTCCAGTGGCCGTATGGACAGCGGTCCGCAGAACGTGTTGTCGATGGCCAGCAGCGCGCCGCTCTCCCTTGCAATCTTCACGATCTCGGGAAGATCGATGAGAGCCAGCGTCGGATTGGCGCAGATCTCGGTGTAGATCAGCCGCGTTTCGGGCCGGATGGCCGCGCGGACCGCGTCCAAGTCCGCGAAATCCACATAGGTCGTTTCCACGCCGAACTTGCCCAGCATCAGGTCGAACAGTTCCACGGTCTCGCCGTACAGGCAGCGGTTGCTGACGATGTGGTCTCCACGCTTCAGCAGCGCCGCGCAGGTCGTGGAGATGGCCGACATGCCCGAGGACGTGACGATGCTGCCCGCATCCATCCCGGGCGCTTCCAGCTTCGTCATGAGTCCGGCCAGCACGTCCCTGTCCGGATTGTTCGTGCGGATGTACGTATACCCCTGCGCGTAGGCCTCCTTGATCTCCGCGAAGGCCGTGGATCCGAAAGCCGTCGCCGGGAAATAGGGAAACGCCTCCGGCTTGCTTAAGTTGACGGCATCCGAGCGGTATTCTCTCGTGTATAAAAGATCGGTTTCAATATGCGCCATGGCTGCACCTCCCTGCGTCCCGTATGCTATAATCGTTTCATTGGCAGCGCCGCAGGACAAAAGCCGCGCGGGACTGTCCGCATTAAGCATAACAGAAACCAGCCGCCGCGCGCAAGCGCGGGGAGAGGAAGCACCATGGCATTCGATTTCAAGAAAGAATATAAGGAGTTTTACCTTCCGAAGGACGAGCCGTCTCTTGTGGACGTGCCGCCGATGTCCTACATCGCCGTGCGCGGGCAGGGTGACCCGAACGAGGAGGACGGCGCGTACAAAAAGGCCATCAGCCTGCTATACGGCGTCGCCTTTACCATCAAGATGAGCAAAAAGTCCGGCCGCAGCATGGAAGGCTTTTTCGACTATGTGGTACCGCCGCTGGAAGGCTTCTGGTGGCAGGAAGGCGTTTTGAGCGTCGATTACGCCCATAAGGAAAATTTCCGGTGGATCGCCTGCATCCGCCTGCCGGATTTCGTGACCCGCGAGGACCTGGCCTGGGCCATCGCGGAAGCGACCCGCAAGAAGAAGACGGACTTTTCCGCCGTGGAATTCCTCGAGGTAAACGAGGGACTTTGCGTACAGTGCCTCCATGTCGGCCCTTACGACGCGGAGCCGGAAACGGTGCGCAGGATGCACGCATTCGCCGAAAAAGAGGGCTATGAACCGGACATCTCCGACCTCCGGCTGCATCACGAGATCTATCTGAGCGACGCGAGGAAGACCTCCCCGGAAAAGCTGAAGACCGTCATCCGCCACCCGGTCCGAAAGAAGGAGCCGGCGAAGGAATAACACCAGGCAGCTGGCAGAGCCCACGGAGCTTTGGCCATGGGAGGGTCACGGGAAGCGCCTTCCATCGAGCTGGCCCGCCAGTCCTGTTTCAGCGGATCGTTAAACATTTCGGGAAAATGCTTCTGCCGCTTAACATTCCGCGAAGATGATTCCCGTCTTTGAAAGAGGTTGCATTCGATAATGTTAAGCATATTCACTAAAAGAGCCATATGCTTAACATTTTTTTCGCAGCCATTCGCATTCAGATAAAAAATCCTGCATTCACCGTCCATAAACCGGTCGTTTATGTTAAATTTTTTCGTCGGATTGACGAAATGCTTAACATTTACTCACATACAGAAAAGATTCCTGCATTTACCGTCCATAAACCGATCGTTTATGTTAAGCAGAATGCAGGAATCTTGAATTTGTTTAACATTCGGCTGCGCGGGCCTCTTTCAGAAAGGCAAATCCTGAACGGCCCCGGAAAAGCTGCGCCATGAGAGACCTGCAGCGGCACCGCGGAACCTGCCCGATAAATGAGAGATCAGCTGCACCTCAGAGGCTAAGCTCTCTATTCCTCCTCCGGTTCCGATTCCAGTTCGGCCTGTCTTTTCTTGATGGCCCTGGCTGAGAGGCTGAGGAACAAGAAGCAGAGCACGAAGACGCTGAATCCAGCGAACACGCCTGCGGCGATGGAACCGGCGGGCTTGTCCGGGAAGTTCCGGAAGACCATCAGGAAAATGAAGAAGCCGACGACCAGTCCCCCAACGAGCGAAGCCAGCGCGTTGCTCTTCGCGTTCGGCTTTAAGTGGCGGTCCCAGATGCCGTTTTTCATGCAAGCGTACATCATGTAAACGCAAAGCGCGAAGAAGACGATCCATTCGCCGAGCACGTAACGAAAGTCCCCCTTGTAGACGACCTGCTGTACCAGGATGGCGATCAGCAGTCCCGCGTAGCTCAGCCAGCAGCCGTTGTGCTCGATCTGCAGCAGGATCTGCTCCTGTCTTTCGTCCAGATTGTTTTTCTTGTTCTTAAACATTTTATACTTCCTCCCAAAATAGATCGTTTAGCGTTACGTCCAGCGCCTGGCAGATGGAGATGCACAGATTGATCGTCGGATTGTAATCGCCCTTTTCGATGGCGTTGATGGTCTGCCTCGATACGCCGCACATCTGTGCGAGGTCTGCCTGAGACAGGTCCTTCGCGGCGCGGGCGGATTTTAGTTTCAGATTTTTCATGACTCGATCACCTTCCTGTTTCGTTCTGGCATTACTATACCACCTGCGCGACATTATGTCAATTAAATTTTACAAATTATTTAATAAAAATTACAGAATGTCAGGAGACATAAAAACACAGGGGGCTAGCCCCTGTGTTGAGAGAGAATACGGCTGGGAGAACTGCCCCTGAGCCTTACTGATACCCCACCGCCAATCCGAAGAGCAGGATGCAACAAGTCAGCAGCAGGTTCAGCAGCTGGAACTTCAGCGAATACTTCGCCCATTCGCTGTAGCTCACGTCCGACAGCCCCAGCGTGATCAGCAGTCCCGCGTTCGTCGGGTAGATGACGTTGCTGAAGCCGTCGCCGAACGCGAATGCCACAATGGCCAGCTGCATGCTGATGCCGAACAGCTGTGCGAGCGGCGCGATGATGGGGATCAGCAGGAACGCCTTCGCAGACCCCGACGAAATGAAGAAGTTCATGACGAGGCAGATGAGGTAGATGAACAGCACGACCCCCCATTTGGGCATGCCGCCGGCGAGCTGCTGAGCGCCGTGCAGCAGCGTGTCGAGGATCTTGCCCTCGACCATGGTGTACTTGATGGACGAGGCCATCAGGATCATCAGGATGGACGGCGCGATGGCGACGACACCCTTGCCGAACGTGCGGGCGAGTTCCCGCAGGCTCATCCCGGACAGCAGCACCGCTGCGATGCCGCCCGCGAGGAACATGAGCGCGACGATGATCATCGTGTAATCCTGCAGGAACGTGAGAAACGCCGAGCTCAGCACGACCGCGATGCCAACACCGAGGATGACGCCGAAGGCAAGCAGGCCGCGGTCCATCTTCGGGTCAGCCGCGAAGCTGTCTGTCCCCGCGCTCTCCTGCGCCGGCCGCTCGATCCTTTTCGCATGACCCCTCACAAACCGCCAGAGCAGCAGGTAGATCAGCGCGAACGACAGCGCGCGCAGCCAGATGCCGCTGAACATCGGAAGGCCTGCGAGCCCCTGCGCCACGCCGATCGTGAACGGATTGGCCACGCCCGCCGCGAAGCCGCAGCCAGCCGCGAGCAGCGACATGGCGACGCCCGTTACGGAGTCCCAGCCCAGCGCGACTGCCAGCGCCACGACGATGGGCGCCATGGGAATGATCTCCTCGAACGACCCCACGAGCGAGCCCATGGCCATGAAGAAGAACAGCAGGACCGCCATGAGCTTGTAGCGCACGCTGCCGAAGCGGTGCACGATCTTGCCGAGCATGTAGTTCATGAGGCCTCCGCAGGCCAGCGAATTGAACACGCCGCCGATGACGACGAGAAAGACGAGCACCGCGATGAGCGTGCCGGACCCTTCCGCGCCCAGCACGAGAACAGGTGACAGCAGCCACTTCCAGAATGGCAGGCCGCCCTCCACATAGCGGAAGCCCGCCGCGGTGTCGATGACGGTGTTTCCGGCCGCATCCACGGTCTGCGCGTATTCGCCGCCCGGAATGACGAGCGTAAGCACATACGTGGCGACCATGAGCGCGAAGATGATCGCAATGGCGATGACGAACGACCGCACGCCGATGCTGATTCCATCCGTGCTCAGCGGTCCCGAAGGCTTATCGTTTTTTTCAGGACTCTGTTTGCTGCGAGCCATGAACTTTTACCTCTCTAAACGTGCTGCATCAGGTACTTGTAGTATTCCACCGCGGGAACCAGCGTCTCCACGTCCACGTACTCGTTTACGCCGTGGATCGAATCCAGCTGTGACCCGTCGATCGCAAACGGAAGAAAGCGGATGCACTGGCTGCAGACCCGGTCGAAATAGCGGGAGTCCGACGCGCCCGTCATGATGTAGGGCACGCAGGCATCCACGCCGGGAAGCGTCGCGCGCACGGCCTCCTCGACGAGGCGGAACGCTTTCCCATGGCAGTCCGCCAGCCCGGACGGCACTTCCTTTTCCAGAATCTCTGTCTCCAGGCCGTAGCGCTTTGCGACCTTCGCGATCTTCGCGATGGACGCCTCCTGTCCCTGGTGGTGGGAGCAGCGCATGTCGGCCACGACCCAGGCCTCGCGCGGGATGGAATTGACCGCCTCCCCGCCGCCGATCTGCGTAAAGGCGATGGTCGTGCTCAGAAGGGCGCCGACCGTTCCGCCCAGTTTGGGCTTCAGGATCTCCACGGGCTTCCTCAGCTTGTCCGCCTTCCCGGCGAGTTTTCCAGCCTTGCCCATGAAGGGAGCGAGCCGCGAGAGCATCTCCGACAGCGTCGGGGAAAGCTCCACGTCGAAGATCTGGTTGCGATCCACGTAGGCCATGAACTTGCCCAGCTGCACCAGCGGGGTGTTCTTTCCCGGCGCCGAAGCGTGTCCGCCGTCCGAGCGCGCCGTAAACTTCAGGTTGACCACGCTCTTTTCGCCCACGCCTATCATGGCGAAGCGTCCCTTCGCGCCGGCGATCGGGTCGCGCACCACGTCGCCGCCCTCATCGAACACCATCTCGAAGCGCACGCCGTTCTCCTGCAGCCACCGCGAGATTGCCGCGGCGCCGCGCCCGTGTACTTCCTCGTCGCAGCCGCTTTCAAACCAGATGTCCCGCGGCGGAACGAAGCCCTCCGCGGCCAGTTCGTCTGCGGCCTGCAGCATGGCCCACAGGCCGCCCTTGTCGTCGAGCGTGCCACGCCCCCAGAGCATGCCGTCCGCGACCTCTCCCGAAAACGGCGCGTGCTGCCAGCCATCTGCGCCCGCCGGGACCACGTCCTGGTGGTTCATGAAAAGCACCGGCAGCGCCTCTCTGTCCCTCCCCGGCCACTTCAGCAGCAGTGACCCGTCGAACTCCCGCACGGCGCAGGCGCTGTATGCGTGCGGAAACAGCTCGCGCAACAGGCCGCGGAAGGCCTCGAAGTTCTCCTGAGGGCTGCGGCGATCCGGGTCCGAAACCGTTTCGATGCGGATCATGCGCTGCAGCGCTTCCGTATATTTTCTCGTTCTTTCCGATTGATCCATATGCCTACCTCGTAGCATTCCGATTCTCGCTTCCGATACCTGGCCGGGCATCAGATCTCAATGCTGACCTCAATGTCCTCGTCCTGGATGAGCGGCATGACTTTGCCCACGAAGGCCTCGACCTGGTGCGCGCTGCGCCCGGTGAACGCCTTCGGGTCGAGCAGGCTCTCCATTTCGGCCTTCGTCATGCCGAACGAGGGCTCCTGCGACAGTTCCTCCAGCAGGTCCCAGGGCTCGCCCGCCTTCATCTTCGCGGTCGCATTCATGGAAGCCCTGCGGATGACCTCGTGCAGCTTCTGCCGGTCACCGCCCCGCTTGACGCCCTCCATCAGGATGTTCTCCGTCGCAGAAAACGGCAGGTAATCGCGCAGCGTCTTTTCCACGATCTTCTCGTTGACGACGAGCCCGTCCGCCACGTTCTTGACGAGGCGCAGCACCGCGTCGCAGGCCAGAAAGCCCTCCGGCATGGAGATGCGGCGGTTGGCGGAATCGTCCAGCGTGCGTTCCAGCCATTGCGTCGCTGCCGTCTGAGCCGCATTCTGGGCGTCGATGATGAGATAGCGGGAAAGCGAGCAGATGCGCTCGGACCGCATGGGATTGCGCTTGTAGGCCATGGCCGACGAGCCGATCTGGCTCTTCTCGAACGGTTCCTCGATCTGCCGGTCGTGCTGCAGCAGGCGAATGTCGTCCGCCATCTTGTAGGCGCTCTGGCCGATGGACGCCAGGCAGTTCAGGATGAGGCTGTCGAGCTTTCTGGGATACGTCTGCCCGCACACGTCGAAGCGTTTTTCAAAGCCGAATTCCGCGGCGATGAGGCGGTTCATCTCGTCGATCTTCGCCTCGTCTCCCTCGAACAGCTCCATGAAGCTGGCCTCCGTGCCGGTCGTGCCGCGGCTGCCGAGGAACTTCATCTGTCCGATGACGAAATCCAGTTCCTCCAGATCCGAAGCGAAATCCTGCAGCCACAGGCTGGCGCGCTTGCCGACCGTGACCGGCTGAGCCGGCTGGTAATGCGTATATCCCAGGCAGGGCATGTCCTTGTATTTCAGGCAGAATTCCGCAAGAGGCCGCATGGCCGCCTTCAGTTCGCGGCGCAGGTATTCCAGACCCTTTTTAAACAGGATGATGTCGCCGTTGTCTGTAACGTAGCAGCTCGTGGCCCCCAGGTGGATGATGCCCGCGGCTTTCGGCGCGACGAGCCCGTAGGCGTGCACGTGCGCCATTACGTCGTGGCGGACCTCCTTCTCTTTGATCCGCACAGCCTCGAAGTCGACGTCGGACACGTGAGCCTCCAGTTCCGCGACCTGTTCGGGCGTCACCGGAAGGCCGAGCTGGCTCTGCGCCCTCGCCAGCGCGATCCAGAGCCTGCGCCAGGTCTCCGCGCGGGTCTGAGCCGAAAAAAGGTTGAGCATGTAGTCCGACGCGTAGCGCGAACTCAGCGGCGATTCGTATTTGTCGTACATGGTTAAAACTCCTGGTAACGTATGCGATAGGTACGCTTTCATTATATACTGAAAAAGCACCGCGGGAAACGGTGCTTTTCTCTCTGTTTGCGTCTTTCCCGTCCGGACGGTCCCCCTGCCTTCTCTGTCCAGTCCGAGGGCCTCAGCCGTTGTACTTCAGGACGAGCATCGTGATGTCATCGAACTGAGGAGCATCCTTGACGAAGGCGTTGACGGCATCCTGTACGTGGTCTGCGATCTCCTTTGGCAGCGCGGAAACGGCGCCGGCCCGTCGAAAGTTCGAGAACGCCAAGCCACACCGTTACGAACATGTTGTTCTTGTTGCTTTGGGCGATCTGGCTGTTCACCTCCAGGAGCACGGCCGACGGGCTGATGCCGGTCTCCGCGCTGTTCCTGAGCAGGGTCTTGGAGACCATCATGAAGAGCGCTGCAGGAACGCCCTTTCCACTGACGTCCGCGGTGACGAGGGCGAGAAGATCCTCATTCACGAGGAAGAAGTCGTAAAAGTCCCCTCCGACTTCCTTGGCGGGATCCATGGACGCGCAGAGGTCGAATTCGGGGCGATCGGGAAACGCGGGGAAACGGCTCGGAAGCATGGATGTCTGAAGGTCGGAAGCCATGTCGAGCTCCTGCGCGATGCGGTCCTTCTCCCTTTCCCTAGCGGCCTTAGCCTCCTGTCTCCTCAGAAGGAGCAGCGTAACGCCCGCAGCTGCTAGGATCATCGCCGCGATAACGCCGATCTGAAAGCCGGCCTTCTCCTTCAGAAGCTTTTCCTTGACGATGGTGACGGCGTACGGCGTCTCGCCATCCCCGGCTTTCGCATCGCTCATGACGAAGCGATACGTCCCGCCGGGCAGGATGCGCAGGCCGTCCGCCTCGATATAGGGGACCGAAAACCGCAGCTGCGCGCGGTCGTTTGAACTGCGCGAAACGTTCAGCCCCAGAATACCGTCCGTGCAGGCGACATAGGCGTCCCCTTCCGGAAAAACGTAGCTCCGGGAATTCGCCGTAGCCATGTGGGGCAGGCCGGTGGAAACGCTGAAGAACGAGTACTCTGCGGTCCCTTCCGCCTCCGCGTTCTCTGCGTCGATATAATAGATGCCGTTTGCGCCCAGCAGCCACAGTCCGCCGTCCGGCGCAAAGAGCATGTCGTAGATGTGCGGAGGGACGCTCGACATCGCATCCCTGCCTGAAGGCGGCACGAAAGTCTCGATCTTCATCCCGCGGGAGCCTGCGGAACGACGCCCGTAACGGGACACGGCCACCGCTGCAGTCCTTTGCTTTCCTACCGCATGGCCATGCCTTTCAAGGATCGTCTACCGGCAGGCGTCGATCGCGCGGCTGACGAACGCAGCGGTGCCCGCCCCGCCGGCCTTGTCGATGTTTTCGGTAAATTCTCCGCCGGCCGCGTACATCTTGCCGAGTCCTTGCAGGATCTCGTCCGTGCACCGGTAGTAGTGCGCCGAGATATAGGCCTGCAGCTTTCGGACCTGGCCCTGAGCCTCTTCGGAAGCAGGGTCACCGTCCTTCATGGCGCCGAACTCCTCGAAGATCTTCATGAGCCCTGATGCGATGTCCTTCTCGCTTTCCTTCGAACGGCCTTTGCTCTTCTCTTCATATTCCTGATAGGCCGCTGTCGCGCCCCACTGCTCCTTCGCCTTCTTCGAGTATTCCTCGAGCCTGGCGGAATCAAATGCCTTGAAATCCAATGGTTTTTCTCCTTTCTCCTGCAGGCTGCGGCATAAGGCGAGCAGCCCTTCTATGTGTTCTTTCTTCAGGGTCAGCAGTTCCGTCTGCTGCGCCAGCGCCTTTCGGCGGTCAAA